>DATDOR010000232.1:0-6279 GCA_035293165.1 Anaerolineales bacterium
TCTCTCTGCAAATAATTTTCTACGAATTAACGTTTAATATCACCTAACTACTCCGACCTCCGCATGCTCTATAAACTGCGGCGGCTTGCGGACGTTCGTCGCCTGCTCGAAGGCGTACGCCAGCTTGATCAGCACCGGCTCTTGCCAAGCCTTTGCAAAGAAAGAAATCCCCACCGGCAACCCAAAAATATATCCTGCGGGTACAGTGATATGCGGATACCCGGCCACCGCTGCGGGGGGAGTGCTTTTCATGTCCCAATTGTTGGCATCCCCATTGACCAGGTCAATCATCCAGGCCGGGCCGCCGGAGGGAACCACAATGGCATCCAGTTGATGTTTCTTCATCGTGGCATCAATCCCTTCATTCCGCGTCAGACGATGGTTTTTCGCCAATGCCTTCAGATATTTCTTGCTCTTCAGCGAGCCTTTCTTTTGTGCGGTCCTAAAACGTTCCTGCCAGAAGTACGGCATCACGCGAGACTTATTCTCCTCGTTGAATTGGATGATGTCCTTCATCGTCCGCACCTGCACTTCTGGTCCCAACTTCGCGAGATAGGCATTCAAATCTGCTTTGAACTCGGTATGTAACACTTCCGTTTCTGTCTTGCGAAACTTGTCGAAGTTGAGCACGTCTGCCGGATCGACAATCACCGCACCCAATTGCTTCATCACCTCAAGGCAGGACTCGAAAATCTGAAGAATCCGGGGATCAGTGCCCGCCATATTGCGCGCGACGCCAATATGCGCGCCTTTCAGTCCATCCCTGTTCAGAAATTGGGTATAGTCTTTGAACTTCCGATTCTTGCTCAATCGCGTGGCGGTGTCCCGTTTGTCCACACCCGTCAATGCACCCAGCAAAATCGCCGCGTCCTCAACTGTGCGCGCCATCGGCCCGGCAGTGTCCTGGCTATGCGCAATAGGGATGATTCCAGCCCGGCTAACCAATCCCAACGTGGGCTTGATACCAACGATGCCGTTGGTTTGGGCGGGACAGATGATAGAACCATCCGTTTCTGTGCCAATCGCCGCCACACAAAAGTTCGCCGCGACGGCCGCACCCGATCCTGACGAGGAGCCGCACGCCGAACGGTCGAGAGCGTAGGGGTTTCGCGTCAACCCGCCCCGGCTGGACCACCCACTCACCGAACGCCTCCCGCGGAAATTGGCCCATTCGCTCAGGTTCGTCTTCCCCAGAATGATCACCCCCGCCTTCCGAAGACGCTTCACAAGATAGGCATCGCGCGGTGCAATGGCCCCTGCTAACGCCAGAGAACCTGCCGTGGTTTGCATCCGGTCATGGGTATCAATATTGTCTTTAATCAGAATCGGGATTCCGTGCAAAGGACCGCGTATCTTGCCTGCCTTGCGTTCGTCGTCCAGGCTATCGGCAATCGCGAGCGCATCAGGATTGAGTTCGATAACCGAGTTAATAGTGGGGCCTTGCCGGTCCAGTTTTTCGATCCGTTCGAGGTAGCCTTCACAAAGGCTGCGAGCGGTTAACTCGTCCGAGTTCATCTTTTCTTGCAATTCGAGGAGGGTCATTTCGTTCATAAATTTGATTCTACACCAAATTCCACTCTGCTCTTTGGGATTTGCCGTGGTTGCCTCCCCGCCGATTCCTAAAGAACCTTCCACTCCCCCCGTTATGGATAGGGTAAATGTGTTACACTATCCTCCGGGAACCGGGGAAAACTCATCGTAACGGGATCTCCCAACATTCCACAAACGAGCCTGAGTTCCCACGCCAATCTTTGGAGAATCATCTACCATGAAAAACAACCATTATGACGACTGGTATCTCGACGACGAAGAAGAAGACGACGAAGATTTTGAATTTGGCGAGGTGCTTCAGCGCCGCACCGAAGAACTCTACGACATCCCGGACGCTCTCCCCGACGATACGGGCATCATCGAATGTCCCGTCCTGCCTTTGCGGGACATTGTTGTGTTCCCCCGAATGGTCTCCCCTCTCTTCATTGGCCGGGAAATCTCGCTGATGGCGATTGAATTCGCCCAGGAGGGACACCAGACCGTCATCGCCCTGACCCAGAGCGACCCGGATGTGGACGATCCGGGGCCGCAGGACTTTATCCCCATCGGGGTGGAGATGGCAGTCGGAAGGCTGCTCAGCATGCCCGACGGGTCCAGTTCCGCCCTCGTACAGGGGCGGCAGCGGGTGGAAATCCTCGAATTTATCCGCACCGATCCCTTCCTCTATGTCCGCGCCCGCCCCATCGAAGAAACCGCCGTTTACGACCGGGAAACCGAAGCCCTTATGCGTACGGCCCTAGATTTATTCGAACGCTGTACGCAAATGAGCCGTACAATCCCGGAAGAAGCGCATTTATTCGCTCTCAATATTGACGACCCCGGCTGGTTGGCTGATATGATCGCCACAGCGCTCTCCATCGCCATCCGCGACCGCCATATGATTTTGACCGAAATTGACCCGGTCAAACGGTTGCAACTCGTCAGCAATTTCCTGGCCCGCGAACTGGATGTCCTCGAACTGGAAGACCAGATTCATACCCGCATCCAAAACGAAGTGGATAAATCCCAGCGTGAGTTGTACCTGCGGGAGCAAATCCGCGCCATTCAGACCGAATTGGGCGAAGGGGATACCTGGAATCAGGAAATCACCGAACTCCGCACCCGCATCGAAGGCGCGCCTCTCCCTGAAGAAGTGCAGGTGCGCGCGCTCAAAGAAGTCTCCCGGTTGGCGCAACTCCCCCCCATGTCACCAGAAACAGGCATCTTACGCACCTACATTGACACTATCCTCGAACTTCCCTGGATACAAACGACCGAAGATAATCTGGACGTGCGCCACGCGGCAGAAATTCTCGACCAATATCACTATGGGCTGCCCAAAGTAAAAGAACGTATCCTCGAATACATCGCCGTCCGCAGCCTGAAGCCAAAAAAGCACCGCCAACCGATTCTCTGCTTCTCCGGCCCGCCAGGGACGGGGAAAACCTCGCTGGGCCGCTCCATTGCCGAGGCATTGGGCCGCAAATTCGTGCGCCTATCGTTGGGGGGGGTACGGGATGAGGCCGAAATACGCGGGCACCGGCGCACCTACATTGGTGCGCTGCCAGGACGCATCCTCCAAACCATGCGCCGCGCCGAAACCATTAACCCGCTTTTCATGCTGGACGAGATTGATAAAATCAGTTCCGACTACCGGGGCGACCCGGCTGCCGCAATGCTTGAAGTACTCGACCCCGAACAAAACCATACCTTCTCCGACCACTACCTGGAAATCCCCTACGACCTTTCCAAGATCATGTTCATCACCACCGCCAACTGGGTTGGACGCATCCCTTCGCCGCTCCTCGACCGGATGGAAGTGATCGAATTCGACGGGTACATTGAAGACGATAAGATCGAGATCGCCCGGCGGTTCTTGATCCCCCGGCAGTTGGAGGAAAACGGGCTGGATGAGGAGGACATTGTCTTCAGCACCCAGTCTTTACAACGGATGATCCGTGAATATACCTACGAGGCCGGGGTCCGAAACCTGGAGCGCGAGATCGGGCGGGTGTGCCGCAAGATTGCCCGTGCCAAAGCGGAACAGAAACGGTTCTCAAGTCGCATCCACAGCCAGGCGATTGAAAAGCTGCTCGGCCCGCCCCAGTTCTTCAACACAGAAGCCGAACTTAAGGATGAAATTGGCATCGCCACTGCGCTGGCGTGGACGGAAAACGGCGGAGACATTATGCCTGTCGAAGTGGTGCTGGTAGATGGGAAGGGGAATCTGCAAATCACCGGACAGGTGGGTGAAGTGATGCAGGAATCGGCACAGGCTGCGCTATCATATATAAAATCCCGTTCTGACCAGTTCAAAATCAAGTCCGAAACGTACGAAAACACTGACATTCATATCCACATCCCCGAAGGGTCAATCCCGAAAGACGGCCCCAGCGCGGGAATCACGATTGCTACGGCGTTGATCTCCGCGTTTACCAAACATCCGGTCCGCCGAGAAGTGGGAATGACCGGGGAGATCACCCTGCGCGGGCGAGTTCTGCCCATCGGTGGGGTGCGGGAGAAGATCATGGCTGCCCACCGGGCGGGATTGAAGAAGGTCATCATCCCCAAACAAAATATAAAAGACCTGGTGGACCTGCCCAAGCGGGTGCGCTCCGATGTCCGGATCCTACCGGTGGAGCACATGGATCAGATTTTGGATGTGGCACTTCTTGTCCAACCACCCAAAGCCGCTGCCCGTGAAAAGCGGATCCCAAAGCCGCATGAAATGCCGTCAGAAACCGCGATCCCAGCCCAATACTAATGGTTAATGGATATTGGTTAATGGTTATGCCTGCCCCATTAGCTATTAACCATTAGCAATTGGCAATTAGCAATTAGCAATTATTTTTCTCTTGCCTCCACGTCCCTCTTCTCCAACAACCGTTCCTGCCTTACTCGAACAGGGTATGGGGCCGGGGTTGCATTGGTTTCCTGAGAACGTTTCTTTGACGAATCTGGCCGAGGTCATGGCAGGGATGGCAAACAGCTACGGGGGAATGATTTTGCTGGGAATTACACCTCGATCAGCCCAGATTCAAGGGGTTCAAGACGTGCCAGAGATGCTCGACCGGGTATTTCAGGCCGCACTGCTTACGGATCCGCCGCTGGTCATTCCCATTCCTGAACCCCACAAAGTGCAAGGAACTCAGGTCATTCAGGTTGTGATTCCGCCTGGGTTGCCGCATGTGTACAGTCTGGATGGGCGGTATCTGGCGCGGGAGGGCCGCCATACCGGCCCGCTCCCGGCGCGCAAACTGCGGGAATTGTTGTTGGAACGGGGGATTGTTCATTTTGAGTCCCGCGTGCTCCCCGGGGTGACGATGGATGATCTTGACCCAGATCGGATAGAGGAATATTTGAAGATTCTGAACCTGACCGGGCCGGAAGCGACAACCGAGGTGCTGCTCCGCCGGGGATGTCTGTCCACCGCCCCAGCCGGGGGTGGGTATGCCCCCACGTTCGCGGCGCTGATCCTGTTCGGGAAGCATCCTCAACGCTGGCTGCCGAATGCGATTGTGCTTGCCGTGCGTTTTTCCGGCTTGTCCTTTGCGGATCAATTTATCAAGCAGGAAATCGCAGGGACACTGCCTGAGCAATTGCGCCGGGCGGAGCAGTTTGTGCGCGACGAGTTACGGAGTGTGGTGCGGTTGGTGGGTCTATCCCGGCAAGAGACCCTGGAGTATCCCCTGGAGGCCGTGCGGGAATTGCTGGTGAATGCGGTGGCGCACCGGGATTACAACGCACAGGGGGACAGCGTACATCTGCATGTGTTTGCCAACCGGTTGGAGGTCCATTCGCCCGGGGGGCTGCCTGGCCCGGTGACGTTGGACAACCTGTTGGAGGCGCGTTTTTCGCGCAATCCGGTGATTGTGCAGGTGTTGTCTGATATGGGGTTCGTTGAGCGGCTGGGGTACGGCCTGAACCGGGTGGTGGCAGCGATGAAACAGCATGGGTTGCAGCCTCCCAGGTTTGAGGAGTCTGTCGGGACGTTTCGGGTGTCATTGATGGGAGATACGCGGCGGCCTGCGGACCTGCCGGATTTGTCCCGCTACCAGGGGTTGAACTTGAACGAACGCCAGCAGGCCGCGCTCCGGCATCTGGCGGCATACGGGCGGATTACGAACAGCGGGTACCAGGATTTGTGCCCGGAAGTCAGTCCGGAGACGCTGCGCCGTGACCTGGTGGAACTGGTGCGGAGTGGCGTGTTGATCAAGGTGGGGGACCGGAAAGCGACGTATTATATTTTGAAGGCATAGTGCATGTTCCAGTTTTTCGCCCTCCTCTTGTTTGGATGGCTTGCGATCCTCGCCTCCTTATTTTTCGGAGTACTAGGAATCGTTCGAAAAATGCCTCTTTGGATTTTGATCGGGGGCTTGTTGGTCATTCCTCATGCCTATTATCTTAGCGGGACCCCCCTAATTGGGTCGGCTGGATTCCTACTGCCGGTGGCGTATGGAGGGGCGGCAGTTTCGGTCCGGTATCGTGTGCGTTGGTTGGCCTGGCTCCTGCTGCTCCCACAGGTGATCCTGGATACCTGGTTGGCCTATTCGGTTCTCAATCAATAACATGAATCTTCCACGTTTTGAAAAATCCCGCCCCATCGTCATCGTCCCCTTCCGGGAAGAATGGGCCACTGAATTCGCCCGCATCGAAACCGAACTGCGAAAAGCATTGGGTGATGTCGCCGTGCGGATTGACCACATCGGTTCCACATCCGTCCCCGGTTTGTCGGCGAAGGATATCATT
>DATDOR010000233.1:0-4045 GCA_035293165.1 Anaerolineales bacterium
TAAAAACCAGCCTGCCCTCCTTATCCAGCCGCTTGAACGCATACACCAACTCCCGTTTTTCATTGGCTTTTTTGTGTTCCAGGGTCGAGACATCAAACAAAAATTTCTCCCCGTCCACCTCCACTTCCATGTTGTTGAACAGGCGGTCGGTCTTGACGTAGTACAGCATGTGCGTTTTCCAAAAAAGCATCACATCCCGGTCATCCGTATACACCCGCTCATAGACATTCCGGTGCGGCGCAGTATGGCGGAAGTAAATACTCCCGCTTTCGCTGAAATACCGGGAAAAGAAATCGTACAGCTTGTCGAAGAGCTCTTCGCGAAACCCTTTCTCGAAAGGTCTACACGCGGCATCTATGTCTTTCATCAACTGCGGGAACACCCCCGCTTCAAAATAACGGGCTTTGATCTTCATCAGGTTGATGTACCCTGATTCACCTTCCACCTTTACGCCGATGAAGATGGATTTGAGCGCATCCAGAAATTGTTGTTCGTGTTTGTTTTGGGACATAAAAAGTTCTCGCTCGGTTTTATCCGAACAGGTGAAAATCGCTACCCCGCAAGAGCATTGGCTGGCCTTTGGCATTACGGCCAGGTGGTAGTTTTAGGATGCGCTCTGCCGGTTTTAGTTGTTAATCAACCCAATCCCGTTCCGTCGCTCCAGGATGGTCGTGCTGGAACGAACTGAACACCAACCCGCTCACCCCCGGAAGGCCGGATAGCAGCCCCTCTTCCTCTTCATTGCGCGCATCCCACTGCCGGGCGACGTATAAGCAGGCCGTATTTTGCCCAGAAAACACCGGTGCGTACGTGTTCTCCAGATGCTCCTCCAATGCCGGCAGGTTGTGTCCATCCAGATAATTTTGCACATACCCATACCCCCGGTGCATCGGCCAGAGATCGTGGCCCATCGAAGGGCAGCGGGATGAATTCTGATTAACGACCAGATCATTTACCACCCCGGACGCGATCCAATCCCGCCAGGGAAGCGTGACGTTCCCCAACGGGGGACCGACGATGTCTCCGCGCGGGGCGCCTACTCCCAGCCGGAGGCCGCGCTTCTTCAAATCCGTCTTCGCCATCCGTAGGAATTGGGTCAAATACTCCCCCTGCAGGTCCCGCCACGCCTGCAAATCGAAATCCTCGGTCAGAATGTCTCGATCATAGCGTTTCAGAAATTCCTGCCGGATCGGTTCGTTGAACCCGAACCGGTCGGCAAAATCCGGTGGGCGAGACTGCGACCGCAAACACACGAACAACCCGTCAAAACTCGTGTTCGCCATCATCTGGCTGAACCGCTCCCGGAAAAACGAACGGACAACGAGATAGGATAAGGACATCACCCCCCACTGCCGGTTTTCCCCAATGCGATCTACAACGGTATATTCGGGATTTTGGCGGTTGAAATTGCTCTGCCAGGTGATATGCTGGCCATGCATGGCATTGTGGTAGCTCTTCTCCCGCACCCGTTTGGGTGGAAGTGGCCAACCCTCGTCAAAAATCGAAACGTATAAATACGCCCGCATCCCCAACCGGTGGGCAATCGTGGGAATGATTTGCGCGTAATCCCACTCCACCTGCCCGCTTTCTACTTGCGTTTGGGGATAATCCTTTGCACTATAGAACTTTCCATCGAGATCATGCCGGGGGACGCGCCAGTGAATGGTGGTCGCGTTCAATTCCTCGCGCCAGCATTGCATCCGGTGATAGACGGCAACGGGCGTGTCCAACCGCCCTTCCCCCTCGCCAAAGATTAAGTGGTCACCCCAGGAAACGCTTACAATATTCGCCATCTTCCTTACTCCTGTCTCCCGATTCCTTTTTCCTTATTCCTGATACCTACTTCCTTGTTCCTTCTCTCTCCTTCTCTCGAACCATAAACGGCTACCAGCAGGGCCAAAATATCTACCAGCATCTCATCCACCGGGCCAGGAAGCGCGCCGCCGAAAAAAGTATACACAGCCGCAGCAATGAGTGGCAGAATGACCCAGCGGGGAGCATTCGGGTTCTTTCGGATGGCAAGAAACGCGGAGAAGATCGCCCCTGCGGACATTGCTGCTGCATCGTCAATCGAAAAAGGGATCAAGTCAGGGATCCATGAATAGAGTGCGCTAAACAAAAATGGCAGACTGACAGTGATCCACGACAGGTCTTTCACGGACGCCAGGATGGCGAATCCAATGAGAAAAAAGACCAACAGCGTTCCCACCGCAAGGGTCACACCCACCCATGCCTCGGTATCAATCCAACCCAGGAGGGACGCAATCGAAGCTGCAACCCCGATCAAAGGCAGTGTAACTCCGAGTGTAAAAAAGAAAAGAGCGAGAATGGTTTTAATTTTATCGGCCATAAAAATTTCGGAATGGTTAACCTTCTTCGATTGGACGATTCGGGTCTGCTATCCACTCACTCCACGATCCGGCGTAGAGTTTGCCGTCGCCCAACCCGGCGTGTTTCATCGCGAGCAAGCTGGCGGCAGCCGTAACACCTGAACCACAGTAAAAAACGGTGTTTTGTGGGGAGACGTTATCCAGTAATTGTTCAAATTGTTCCTTTAAAGCCTGCGCTGGACGAAAGAATCCATTGGCAGTTTGGGTGTCCCCATAAGCCACATTCGCCGCGCCCGGGATGCGGCCAGCGACCGGATCAATGGGTTCGATTTCGCCGCGATAGCGTTCGGGAGTGCGGGAGTCAACAATCAAGCGTTCAGGATCACCCATCATCGCTTGCACATCTTCTGTGGTGGCGAGGAGTTCAGGGCGCACCTGGGCCTGGAATGGCTTTCCCGCCAATTGACGACTACCTTCTAACTGCTCACTGCTCAATGAATACTGTCCACTGCTCACCGGATACTGCTTCCCGATCCAACCTTGCCACCCGCCATCCAACACCGCTACAGGATCGTGCCCAACCCAGCGGAGCATCCACCACAGCCTGGCCGCGGCCAGCCCGCCTCCCTTATCGTCGTAGGCGACGACCTGGGTGTTGTTGGTAACCCCCCAGCGATTGAGGGTGGCGACAAAGGTATCCACGTCGGGGAGAGGATGGCGTCCCGTCAAGACGGCGGTCTCGGTGAACCCTCCCGGCCGGGTTCGAATCGGGCCGCACAGGTCTTTGTCCAGGTCAGCGTATCGCGCGCCGGAAATGTGCCCTTTTTCATAATCCCGGCGTCCCTGTTCGGGATCGGCCAGGGCAAACCGGCAGTCAAAGACGTACCAGTGGGGGTCGTTCACATGTTTGTGGAGATTTTCATGGGAGATAAGCGTAGAATAAACCATCGGATAAAGTATACGAGGGAATGTACAGGTCTGTCCACTCACTATCTTGGTCTATTTCATTTACCCCAGAGACCAAATCCGGCCTCTCGCCGTTCTTCTCTTCTCCGGTGCTGTTCGTGAATCTGGCGGACGTGATCTACTTTTTCGGCAATGGCGGCATCGAGCCACAGTTTGCCATTTTCAGCGGTGGCAACGCTGCCCGCGCCATACGCGCCCGTCGCGGTGTCGTCGTCCCAGGGGGGGTTGGCGACAAGCGCGCCGCCTTCGACCCAATCCATGATGTAAGAGGGGGTAGCAATGAAGTCAATTTCATCCACGCACCGCTTCATGTGTACCAAGTCCGGGCGGAGGTGGAGAATCATACTGGTTTCCAGTTCCCCGGCGTGTCCCATTCCCCCAACCGCGGATTTGCGGGTTTTGGTGACGGCTTCGATCCCGATCCGGTCAGAGGTGTGCAGCCAGGTAGTTGCGGCAAAAATGCGGCGGTGGCGTTCCCCGGCGTATTTGACTACTGTGACCAAAAAGGAGCAATTGCCCCCATGTCCGCTGATGAAATAGAATTTATCGAGACCCTGCGCGACCCAGGTATCAATCGCCGCCAGCCAGAAATCCTCGAACGCGCGCCCGCCAGCGTTGAGCGTCCCGGCGAACGACGAACGGTGGGTGCTGACGCCATAGGGGAAGGCGGGGAGAGCGATCACTTCGTCCGGAGCGGTTTGCACCGTTCCCTGTGCGATAGCTTCGATGATCAAGGTGTCGGTGTTCAT
>DATDOR010000234.1:0-8596 GCA_035293165.1 Anaerolineales bacterium
GGAGCAGGCGTTCCTGGTAGGGCATCTCGAATCGCATCCCATGATCCACCAGATGGGGGTAGAGATACCACTGCAAGCGGGGGTAGGGGATGACCTTGAAACCGTGTTCGCGATACCAATCCAGCCCGTTGTCCTCTTGCCCCTCTGAAATTTCCGCGCTGGCTGCCTTACACACCGCATCCCAGATTGCCTCCACCGAATGGGCTTCGGACACATCGAGCGAGTAATCGTAGCCTTCTCCAGATAACCCCACCCCGGCCGCGCCCCGGTTGACGGCTTTATTGAATTTCTCCAACAACCCTGTGCGGCGAGCCAGTTCGACACCAATCCAGGTGAAATCGCGGGAGTCGCCGCGCGGTTCCACAACGGGCTGTCGCAGGGCAAAGCCCTGGTAGTCCCAGAACTGCTCGACGTATTTCGTGCCGCCAATGCGGAGGAGTTGCATCCCTTCCAGGTCGGTGGCTTCCGGGAGCAGCACGTCGGCCATCCAGTTGGTCTCGTCCAGAGTATAAGCGAAGGCCACGACGAAGGGGAAGCGCGCCATGGCTTCACTCACCTTGGGGGTGTCCCAGAACGAGATGGCCGGGTTGGTGCGGTAGACAAACCAGATGTCCGGCACGGTTGGCTCTGGCCAGTGGGGGAACGGGTTGTGCAACTGCATCCAGGCGAGGTGGGTGGGGCCGAGCGACTGGCTCCAGGGGGAATTGGCGACCAGGGGCACCAGTGTGCTGTACCCGTGCCGTACGTGCGGGCGGACGCGCCAGTTTTCCTTGTCGGTGGGATTCCAGGGGTAATCCATGAACCCATCCGGGCCGGGGATGGCGCTGCTGTGCCGGTCTTTGGCGGGGCGGTTGAGGCGGACAGCCGTGCCCAGTGTGCCGCCGGGCACTTCCAGCCCGCCAACCAGGCAAGCCAATAAGGTGCGCGCCCAGGCGCAATCATAGCCGCCCCAACCGTTGTTGACTGTCTTGCCGAGCATGATCGAAACAGGACGGAAAGGCAGGACGCGGCCATCTACCTCGATCGTAGCCCCAACTTGTGCGTTGTCCAGAAATTCATTCGCGATCCTGCGGATGGTTTCGGCGGGCACATCGCAGATATTGGCGGCCCATTCCGGCGTGTTCGCCGCCTCGTGTTCGTTCAGCAAGGTGAACGCGGGTTTGCAAGCTGCCGCCTCGTGTTCCCAGAGGTCATCGTCCGCGCCGGTTTCGACGCCGGAAGCGGTGAACGCTCCGTCGAGGGCGGGGTCAATGCCGGGCGTGTCGAAGGGGACGGCCTGCTGGCTGTTGAGGTCCCACAGCAGGGGCTTGTGGGTTTCCGGGTCCCGCAGGTAGAAGTGGTGGGGGGCGACCAGGTAGCCCGAGGCCGTCATGTGTTTGATGAACCGCAGGTCGAGTTTTTCCCGCGGAGTCTCGTGCAGGAGAACATGGATCATCGCGTGCAGGAAGGCGGCATCGGTTTTGGGACGGATGGGTACCCATTCTGCCGACGCGCCCCCGGTCACGGACAGGTGCGGCTCGACCTGGACGCGTTTTGCGCCCTGCACGCGCGCCTCCGCATGCCGCCAGACGCCGCACACCCCGCCGGAGGCTTCGACGTTGGCCCCAAAAGAAACCATGTATTTTGTGCGGGGGGTGTCGGGGCAGACGGTGAAGGCGCGGTGCCAGAGTTCGCCGTACAGGTGTTCCGAGTGGTAGCACTTCACGCCCTGCCCGCTGCCGAAGCTGAAGTCAATCGGGCCGATGGTAGATAAAAAAGCCGGGAACGCGCCCATGTAGGCGGGCGCGGTGCCCCCTCCGCCGAAGCTGGCCGCCACACGCGGGTAACCGGATTCATCCTTCGGGCCTTTGGCATGGATTTCTTTGATCTTATCGGCCACCATGTCGAGGGCCTCGTCCCACGAGATGGGGACGAACCCCGGGTCTTCGTCGCGGCCCTTTTTGGGGTTGGTGCGTTTCATCGGGGACAGCACCCGGTGGGGGTTGTACGTTTTCTGGATAAGGCCGTAAGCCTTGACGCAAACGGTGCCCGCTCCGGGGTGGATGTCCGCCGCCGCGAAATTGGGTTCGACCATGGTTGCCACCCCGTCTTTGACCTTCACAGTGAGCAGATCAGGCCCGGCGACGCATTGGTAGCAATAGGTCGGGACAGATTTGGTGTGGTGGTTATTGATTGTGGTCACATTCTTATTCCTTTTCCACTTTCTTCTTTAACCGCGCGATGCTTTTTTCGACATCCACGATGAAGCGGTAGTGCTTTCCGAAGGCGACTTTCTCCACAGGGTCGTGGGCGGTGATCTCGAAGCCCGCGCGACGCCCGTCGAGCATGGTCAAGGTCGCCGTGATTTCGACCCACATACCGAAGGGAGTTGCGGCGATGTGATCGAGTTCGACGCGCGTCCCGACGGAGTCTTCTCCAGGGTCCAGATGTTCGAGCAATAAATCCCGGCAGGTGTTTTCGATGTCACGCACCAGTTCGGGGGTGGCATATACCCGCCCTTCCTCTCCCATGAAGCTGATGGTGCGCCCCTGGTCAATAGCGTACCGGGTGGTAGTGGTTAAACCGGTTGTTAAAGTTTCTTTCATCCTGGTCTCCTGAATTGGTCACTTTTGTCATTATCAGTAGATCGTAATGACCGAAGTTTAGGCCCTTGTGCCCGTCGCCCACAAGGGGCTACCTCGCTGCGATCTACTGATTATCTATGATTATGCCTTCCTAAATAAGCCTGTTGAATCCCTGCGTCCGCGGCCAGATCGGACGCACACCCTTGCATCACAATCTCACCCGTTTCCAGGACGTAAGTACGGTCGGCCACGCGCAGGGCTGCGTGAGCATTCTGCTCGACAAGGAGAATGGTGGTGCCCCTTTCCCGCAGCCGGATGACGATCTCGAAAATCTCGCGCACAAGCAACGGGGCAAGCCCCAGGGAAGGCTCGTCGAGCAGCAAAACTTTGGGGCGGGCCATCAGACTGCGTCCGATGGCTAACATTTGCTGTTCGCCGCCGGAGAGCGTACCCGCCAGTTGTTTTTGCCGTTCTTTCAAGACCGGGAATAGCTCGAATACGTTTTCCATATCTTCCCGAACCCCTTTTCGGTCTCCTTTGCGTAACCGGATGTATGCGCCCAGTGTCAAATTGTCCCGGACTGTCAGGATGCCGAAGACCTGTCTCCGTTCTGGGACCTGGCTAATTCCATGCAGGACGATCTTTTCCGGGGCGAGGTGGGTGAGGTTAACCCCATCCAGGTGAACCTTCCCTTCCCGGGCGGGAACCATCCCCGAGATGGTATTGAGCAGCGTAGTTTTCCCTGCCCCATTAGCGCCAATCAAGGATACGATTTCGCCTTCATCCACATGCAAGGATACCTGTCGCAGCGCCTGGACGTGGCCGTAGAATGCAGAAACGTTTTGCACCTCAAGCATGTTCAGCCTCCGTGCTTGAGTTTTCCAGGGCGGAACGCGTGGATTTCAACCCGGTGAATTCCCACTCTGCGCCGAGGTATGCCCGAATCACTTCCGGGTGGGCTTGCACTTCTGCTGGCGTTCCCTCTGCGATTTTCATTCCATAATGCAGCACGACGACATGGTCAGCAATTCCCATCACCAGGTTCATGTCGTGTTCAACCAGCAGAACCGTGATGCCATCCGCGCGAATCCTCAAGATCAAGTCGTTCAATGCTTCAGACTCGGTGCGATTCAACCCGGCTGCGGGTTCGTCCAACAACAGTAATTTGGGTTGTACGGCTAACGCGCGGGCGATTTCAACCAGGCGTTGCTGTCCAAACGGCAGAGAGGCCGCGGGATCGTTAGGCCGGTTGGGCAATCCAACCCGTTCCAGGTACTCCATTGCCTGTTCCCGGATGCGGGCTTCCTCGGCGGCAACCCCTGGCAGGCGAAGGGCTACCCGTAAAAAACCAGCCTTGCCCCGCAAATGGCAGCCCACCATCACGTTTTCGATTACGGACATATTGTCGAAAATTTGCAGATTTTGAAAGGTACGGGCAAGCCCAAACCCGGCAACCCGGCTGGGGCGCAACCCGGAAATTTTCTCACCCCGAAAAATGATTTCTCCACGGTCGGGGCGGTGCGTCCCGGAGATCAGATTGAACGTCGTGGTTTTTCCCGCCCCGTTTGGCCCGATGAGCGCGAGAATCTGGCCTTCTACCACATCAAAACTAACATCGTTAACGGCCATCACGCCGCCGAAGTGTTTGAAAAGGTTTTGGATGTGAAGGATCGAGGCGCCAGTCACGATTTACTCCTATGATCCACAACCCGGACGGCTTTTCCTGGCAGCCGTTCGATGCTCCCGACCGGGACAAGCTCAATGTCGGCATGTAGTCCCAACATATCGTGCAGTCTACTTCCGAGGTGTTGGGCCAACGCGCGGTCGGAGTTTCCATTCGTTTCCACGACGATGTGCATATTGTCTTTCCCGGCAATCCGGTCGAGTTGAATCTGGTAGTCGTTTGCAACCTGTTCGTGTTCCAGTAGAATGGTTTCGACCTGCTTGGGGTAGAAGTTGACGCCCTTGACTTTAATCATGTCGTCAGTGCGGCAGGCAATCCGATCTACGCGTAGGGAGGTACGCCCACACGCACATGCCTCGCGACTGATAATCCGAGTGATGTCACGAGTACGGAAGCGGATCAGGGGCAGGGCTTCCCGTGTGAGGGTGGTGACGATCATCTCACCCCACTCCCCGTCCGGCGCCGGGTTGCCGGTTTCCGGATTGACGATCTCAACCAGGTAGTGGTCTTCCCATACGTGGATGCCTTCGTGTTCCGTGCAATCAATCCCCATCCCCACCCCACCGGTTTCAGTCATGCCGATGATGTCGAAAGTCTCTATGCCCATTGTGCTTTCAATGCGCCGCCTAAGTTCGTCACTCCAGCTTTCTGCCCCGAAGATGCCAACGCGTAAACGGGTCTCGCGGCGGAAATCAAAACCCTCCTCCTCCGCGACTTCGATCAGCCTGAGGGGGTAGCTGGCAATGGCGGCGAGGGCAGTAGTTCCCAAATCGCGCATGAACTGCAATTGGAGATTGCTGCGGCCTGCCCCGATGGGGATGATCATAGTTTCGAGCGTACTGGCCCCATAATGGAAGCCAAACCCCCCGTTGAACAGCCCAAAGGAAGGGGTGATTTGCAGAATGTCATCCCGCCCGACCCCAGCAGCGGTCAGGCAGCGAGCCATGATCTCCCCCCATTGGCGCACGTCATTGGGGGTGTGAGGACAAATAATAGGAGTACCGGTCGTCCCCGAACTCATGTGTATTCGCATCATTTCGGGTTGAGGGACACAAGCCATTTTGAATGGATACGCCTCCCGGAGATCGGCTTTGGTTAGAAATGGAAATTGTCTCAGGTCGTCCAGCGTGTGGAGATTTTCTGCACCGCAGCCTTGCAGGTGTTTGGTGTAGGTTGGGTTGGATGCGTGAATATGTTCGAGCGTGGCACGCAGCTTTTTCAGTTGGAGGTCAGCCAGGGCCAGACGTGCTATGCTTTCCATTTCGATTTGGTACATGTTCGCCATCTTCAATCTCCTGCTTGCTGTACGATGCCTGGTTTGTGACCGGAAAGCCTGGCGCGGATGGCGTTTGACACACCTGTCACCAATCCTTCGGGCATGAAGATCATGATGAGCATCAAGATCAGCCCGAAAGCAATGATCTCGTGTTCGCCGGATGCTTTTGGAATCAAGGTTTTAATGGCGGTTCGCAGCCATTGTTCAATCGCCAGCACGGTTGCTGCACCAAACACCGCGCCCCAAATACTGGCAAGTCCTCCGACAACGGCCATAACGACCAATTCGATGGAAACGCCGATGGTAAAGGATGAAGGGCTGATAAAACCCAAAAAAACGGCGTACAGACCCCCGGCCAGTCCGCTGTATGCAGCGCTCAGGGCAAAAACTTTCAGTTTAAACAGATTGGTGTCCACCCCGATAGTTTCAGCGGCAATTTCGCTGCTGTGCAGGGCGCGCATCGCTCGCCCAACCCGCGAGTTGACAATGTTAAGGGATAACGAGATAACGATGAGGGTGAAGAACCAGATCACGTAGTAATACTGGGTGTCCGTGCTTAAAATGATGGAACCAAGCGGAAGATCGGGAATGCCCCGGAACCCGGAAGGGCCTCCTGTCCATTCAACTTCCTGGGTCAAGATGAGGAAGATAATGACGTTCATTCCCAGGGTAGCCATCGCGAGGTAATGCCCGTGCAGGCGGAAAATCAACATCCCTAGGAGATAAGCCACTCCGCTGGACAGCAGCACCCCTGCGAACAGCGCGAACCATGGAGAGATTTGGAACCGGGTAGCCAGAATCGCGGTGGTGTACGCGCCTATCCCGAAAAAGGTTGCATGCCCCAGCGAAATCTGCCCGGTGTATCCCATCAGCAAAGAAAGTCCAACGGTCAGCATGGTATATTCCCCCACCAGGATCATCACGGTCAGGATGTAGTCATTATTGAGTTGCAATGGCACCAGAGCAAGAATGATGCCCAACAGCAGGAAGGCAAACAAATTTGGGTATTTGCGGATGGTGCTGATCATAGCTCCTCACAAACCCGCTTGTTCGACCACGGCTGCTCGACGACGCATTAGACCGCCAAGCCGCACAGCCAGAACGACAAACAAGACGATGAACGAGATAGCATCTTTATACCCTGAGGATAGATATCCTGCTCCAAAGGATTCCAGTATCCCTAACGATACCCCACCCAGGACAGCTCCTGCAGGGTTGGATAACCCCCCGACAATGGCCGCAACAAACCCTTTAAGGGAGAGCGTCAGCCCCCTGTCGTAGGTCATAAAGGTGGATGGGACGATGACAATCCCGGCAATGGCGCTGGTCGCCGCGCTAATGGCGAAGGCTAGCAGCGCCATCTTGCGCGGGCTGATTCCCATCAACCGCGCGGCGTTTGGATTGTCGGCACAGGCCCGCAGCGTTTTGCCCATGAGGGTATGGTTGAAAAACCAGTAAAGAATCGCCAGCAGAATTCCCGTTACCGCGATGACCCAGACACTTTGCCGGGTGAGAATCGCGCCGAAGAGTTTGAGCGGAGACCCCTCTGTGAATACCGGAAGCCGGTACGGGTCCGTTCCCCAAATCAATAAAGCGGTCCCGCGCAGTACAAAAGCCGCCCCAATGGTGATGATAATCATGCTCAACACAGAGGCTTTGCGCGCGGGTTGGATGCCTGCACGATAGAGTAACATCCCAATCAGGGTCGTTATTGCCATCCCGAAAAGAGCGGCCAGTGGAAGCGGCCAATCCAGAGCGAGTTGTACATTTCCACTGACCAGGCGGGTTTCCTGGAAAACGGAAATAGCAAGAAACGCACCGTAAACGGCAAATTCTCCCTGTGCGAAGTTGATGATCCCGGTGACATTGTAAATTGTCACAAAGCCAAGTGCGATCAACGCGTAAATGCTACCAACGGTGATCCCGGAGAGTAGAAATTGAAGGATTTGGGCTTGAAGGGACAATCGGGACTCCTTGTGGGGGAGTGATCCAGGAGGCAGTCACTTCCCAAGTGACTGCCTCCTGGATCACTAACGTTTACTAAGGCACATCCGTATACATTTCAGGGTCAACATATACCCAAGTTCCATTCACAATTTGCACCATTACCAACGACTCCTTGCCGATGCCGTTGTGATCCTGCGCCGAGAGGTTGAAGATGCCGGAGATACCTGCGAAGTTGGTAATGCCTTCGATGTAATCCCGGATGGCCGCCGGATCAGGCCCCACCGCCTGCAGCGCAGAGAAAGCCATTTGCATCGCGTCCCAGGCATGGCCGCCGAAGGTGCTGGGCGTTGAGCCGCCTGTATACGCCTGGAAATCGGCAATGTATTGCAGCAGGGTAGCCTTTTGCGGGTCGGTTTCAGGCAGTCCACCCGCGACCAACAGTTTGCCAATGGGGAACATCACACCTTCCGCGGCGTCACCTGCCAGGTCAATGAAGGCCTCGTTGCCGATGCCGTGGTTGTGCAGGATGGGCAATTCCAGCCCCAGATCACGGAACTGGACCGTGAGGGGCGCGCCCTCCCCAGGGGTTGCGTGGACAATCAGGGCTTCTGCACCCGACCCGGCAATCTGGGTCAGTTGGGCAGTGAAGTCCGTATCTCCAGGTTCGAAAGTGCCCTCCCAAACGATCTCAATCCCAAGATCAGCCGCAACCGTCTGCAACGCGCCCATCGAGTCCACCCCAAAGCCGTTGTTCACACCGAAGGATGCAATCTTAGTCATACCGTTGGCAGCCATCCAATCGCCCTGGACCTGGGCAACGGGAAGATTTTGCTGCGGGGTCTTGAAGACCCAGAAGCGTTCTTCCACGGGGAGGATGATCGCGCCGGAAGAGGCGTTGGATATGAAAGGAACCTGTGCCTCGGTGACGGTGTCAATTACCGCCAGGCTGACGCCGCTGGTCGTCCCGCCGACGATGATGGGGACCCCTTCCTCTTCAATCAGCCGCTTGACAATCAGCACGCCTTCCGTTGCGTCCGATTGATCATCTTCGATGACGGCTTCGATGGGGTGCAGTTTCCCATCTGGGCCGAGCAACCCGCCCCTGGCGTTGACCTGGTCGATCAG
>DATDOR010000235.1:0-10172 GCA_035293165.1 Anaerolineales bacterium
GGCCCTGGCGCGATGGCCGGAGCCATGATCTCTGGTCTGATCCGGGAAAATGTTGCCCCAGCGGACTCTATTCTGGCTTCCGGTCCGAATGTGGAACGTGTCGAAGAGCTTCAGCAACGGTATGGCATCCACCCTTATAAAGATAATGTTCAGGCGGTCGCGCAAGCGGATGTGGTCGTGTTCTCTATCAAGCCCCAGACGCTCGAAAAAGTGCTGGCCGAACTCAAGGGAAAAATCCGTCCCGACGCGCTCGTCCTTTCCATCATCGCGGGCGCACCCATCAGGAAGATTTCCAAAGGACTGCACCACGATCACATCGTCCGCTCGATGCCGAACACGCCCGCCCGGATCGGGATGGGGATCACCGTTTGGACGGCCTCCGCTTCCGTCAGCGAGGAGCAGAAAGAGATGGCGCGGTTGATTTTGGGCGCGTTGGGGAGCGAAGTGTTTATGGAGGAGGAAAAATATCTGGACATGGCAACTGCCCTGTCCGGTACCGGCCCGGCCTACGTCTTCCTGTTTATGGAAGCGATGGTGGATGCAGGCGTTCACCTGGGCTTCCCCCGCCGGGTGGCCGAGCAGCTTGTCATCGAAACCCTGCGCGGCTCGGTGGAATACTTCACGGAACGCCAGAAAGACCGCCCCCTGCACGTCGCCGGGATGCGGAACGAAGTCACATCCCCCGGCGGGACGACCGCGGCCGCGATGTATTTCCTGGAAAAAGCAGGGTTTCGCACCGCGATTTCACGAGCAATTTGGGCGGCGTATGAGCGGTCGCTGGAGTTGGGGAAAGATCCCCGCGCACACGCGCCAGAGTCGGGTTAGTTTGTACCCCCTTTGTGAATTACTGGACAAATCAACTCCTTTCAGGTATCATGTGCGCGCTTTACCCCCCAATGGTACAATCACCTAAATGGATCAAACATTAGCACTTCTCAAAGAACTCACCGAGGCGCACGGCATCCCTGGGTATGAAGCCCCTGTACGCGCCATCGTTCGTAAACACCTGGAAGGCCTGGGCAGCCTGTCCCAGGACAAAGTGGGCTGCGTCATTTGCCAGAAAGACGGCAACGGCGGCCCACGCGTGATGCTCGCCGGACACATGGACGAGATCGGCTTCATGGTTAAGCACATCACCAAAGAAGGTTATCTCAAATTCCTGCAATTAGGCGGGTGGTTCGACCAGGTCCTGCTCGGCCAGCGGGTAATCATCAAGACCCATAAAGGGGATGTGGTCGGTGTCATCGGCGCAAAACCCCCGCATTTGCTCCCGGCAGAAGAACGCACAAAAGTCGTTAAGAAAGACGAAATGTACATTGACATCGGCGCGACCAGCAAAGACGAGGTGGACGCGGCAGGCGTGCGCCCTGGCGATCCGGTCATTCCCCGGGCCGATTTCGTCGAGATGGCGAATGGTAAAACCTACCTGTCGAAAGCGTTCGATGATCGGGTGGGGACCGCGCTCGTCATCTCTACGCTCCAATCGCTTCAGGAACAAGGACATCCCAATACCGTCTATGGGGCCGTAACCGTGCAGGAAGAAGTGGGCATTCGGGGGGCAAAAACCAGCGCGTGGGTGATTGACCCCGACGTTGCCATCGTTCTCGAATCGGACATTGCCGGGGACGTACCGGGGATCAAACCGGAAGAGTCCACCGTCAAGCTGGGCGGCGGCCCATCCGTGTTGTTATACGACCGCACGATGATCCCCAACTTGAAACTCCGCAATTTCGTGATTGACACTGCCCAGGAAATCGGCGTCCCGCTCCAAATGTCTTACATAGAAGCAGGCGGCACCGATGGCGGCAACATTCACTTGCACAAAACGGGCGTCCCGACGGTGGTCATTGGTGTGGCTGCCCGGCACATTCACTCTCACAGTTCGATCATTCACCGCGACGATTATGACAACGCGGTCAAACTGCTCGTTGCCCTTGTCCAACGTATGGACGCGGCAACAGTAGCATCATTTATAGAATAAATTAGCACGTAGATTTCAGGCTGGTGAACCACCAGATCGTGAACGTGTCATTGTAAGGGGCGGATTTTGTCCCGAAGCCATCTCCCACACCAGCATGGAGATTGCTTCGCCGTCAAAACCCGGCTCGCAATGGAAAAAATCTGCGAAATCTGTATAAATCTGCGTACAAAGGATATCGGCGTGGAGGCGCAATGACAGACCTTATCTCACAAATTACTTTAGACCTGCAAAAGCAAATTGATGCGTTTAAACCGGCCTGGGAAGAAACTGAGGTCGGGACAGTGGTCGAAGCTGGCGATGGGATTGCCCGTGCCCACGGCCTGGCTAACGTCCGTGCCCAGGAATTGGTTCAATTTGCGAACGGTGTGATGGGCATTGCCTTCAACCTCGAACAGGAATACGTCGGGATCATCATCATGGGTGAATACTCCGGCATCGAAGAGGGCATGGTCGTCCGCTCGACCGGGCGCATCGCTTCCGTTCCTGTTGGGGATGCGATGATTGGCCGTGTGGTAAACGCCCTCGGCCAACCCATTGACGGCAAAGGCCCGGTGAATTCCACCGGCTTCCGCCCGATTGAACGCATTGCCCCGGGCGTAATCGCCCGCCAGGATGTGGACACCCCTGTCCAAACCGGGATCAAAGCCATCGACTCGATGATCCCGATTGGGCGCGGCCAACGCGAACTCATCATCGGCGACCGCCAGACGGGGAAAACTGCCCTTGCCATTGACACCATCATCAACCAGAAGGGCAAAGACCTGACCTGTATTTATGTCGCCATCGGTCAGAAGAAAGCGGCGATTGCCCGTATGGTGGCCTTGCTCGAACAGTACGGCGCGATGGATTACACCGTTGTTGTGATGGCCTCGGCGAATGAACCGGCAGCCCTGCAATACATCGCCCCCTATGCGGGCTGCGCGATTGGCGAAGAATTTATGGAAACCGGGCGCGACGCCCTTGTCATTTACGACGATCTGTCCAAACACGCGTGGGCATACCGGCAGGTTTCCCTCCTCCTCCGCCGCCCCCCAGGACGTGAAGCGTACCCCGGAGACGTGTTCTATCTCCACTCTCGCCTCCTGGAACGCGCCGCTCGTATGGCCGACGAATATGTCATCGTTAAAAAGGAATTTGAAGGCGAAGTCGCAATGAAAGCAGATTCCATCAACGGAACAGTCTATGGTGGCCCGCTCTCCCGTCATAATGCGGAACACACCCTCAAAGAAATGGCCGGCGCGGAGGATCACAAGATTGCCAAAGTTGTCGGAACGGGCGGCTCGCTGACCGCCCTCCCCATTATTGAAACCCTGCTTGGTGACGTGTCCGCCTACGTGCCCACGAACGTCATCTCCATTACGGACGGACAGATTTACCTGGAAGGCAACTTGTTCAACGCCGGTATCCGCCCTGCGGTAAACGTCGGTATCTCCGTTTCCCGCGTGGGGGGTGCTGCTCAAACCCGGGCGATGCGCCAGGTTGCAGGCCGTTTGCGCCTCGACATGGCTGCTTTCCGGGAATTGGCTGCGTTTGCCCAGTTCGGCTCCGATCTGGACAAAGCCACCCAGGCGCAACTCAATCGTGGCCGTAGGATGCAGGAAATTCTCAAGCAGCCGCAGTACGTACCGGTTGACCTGGAACATCAAGTCATGGTCATCTTCGCCGGGACAAACGGCTTTGCCGACGAAGTGCCTATTGAAAGCATGCGACAATGGGAACAGGATATGGTCAAATTCCTGGATGCTTCCTACCCCGAAATTGGCAAAGATATTGTCAATGCCAAACGCATCACGCCTGAAACAGAACAGAAACTTCGCGACGCGCTTTCCACCTTCAAGTCTACCTGGAGTGCAAGACCCTGAGAGACCGTCTGAAAAGTCCCCAAAGACCCGAAAGGTTTCCAAAAGATCCCTATTGAAGGTGATTTTTCGGGCTTTTCAGACGCCTTATCCATCCAGAACCTGATGAAAACCTTTCGGGTCTGGGCAAGGATTTACTAACTCTGATCCTGGTTAAAACCCTTAGGGTCTGAGTTTCAACCAAGGAAACAATGGCTTCAGCACGTGAAATGCGGCTCCGCATTCGGAGCGTCAAAAATATCTCGCAGGTCACCCGCGCTCTCCAGGCCGTCAGTGCCAGCAAGGTGCGTAAGGCGATTGCCGCCCTGATGGGGACGCGGCCTTATGCCACCAAAGCCTGGCAAGTGTTGACCCATGTCGCGGGACAACCCGGGCGGGAAAGCCTGCACCCCTTACTGACCCAACGGGAGACCGTAAAAAACACCCTTGTGGTGGTGGTTACAGGCGACCGAGGTCTGGCAGGGGCTTACAATACAAACCTGATCCGGTTTGTGTCCCGCCAGTTTGACAACCATCCCACCCCGGTGCGTTACCTTGCCGTTGGGCGAAAGGGCCGTGACCTGCTCCTTCGGCGTAGACTTAATGTCATCGCAGAGTTTAGCAACTTACCCGCCGCCCCCACCTTTTCGGATGTTTCCGCCATTGGGCGGTTAGCGGTGGATGAATATCTCAACGGTGATGTAGACGAAGTCTTCCTGGTCTACACGGACTTCCACACCATGGCCCGCCAGGACCCAACCGTCAAGAAACTACTTCCGCTGGAAGTGGATAGCGGGCAGGGGCGGGTTGAATCATTTGATAATACTCGCCAAACCCCTGCGGCCTATATTTACGAACCCGGTGAGGGCGAACTTTTGGATGAAATTATCCCGCGCTTCACCGCATTGCAAGTTTACCAGGCCATCCTGGAATCGTTGGCGTCGGAACATGCGGCCCGCATGGTTGCAATGCAAAATGCCACCGATAACGCCAATGAACTGGTCGGCGCGCTGCAACTGGAATATAACAAAGTGCGCCAGACTCTGATTACCAATGATATTTTAGATATTGCAGGCGGCGCTGAAGCGCTGGCCCAGGCAACAAAGTAACTGGAGGCGAGAATGGCTAATGCAACCGGCCGTGTCATTCAAATTTTAGGCGGTGTCGTAGACGTCGCATTTCCTAAAGGAGAACTGCCCGAAATTTACGAGGCGATTGAAGTTCCCCGTCAAAATCAGAAAACCCTCATTCTCGAAGTACAAAAACACCTGGGGAACAACTGGGTTCGTACTGTGGCCATGGATACTACGGATGGTCTCCAGCGTGGTGTGGAAGCGACCGCAACGGGCGCGCCGATTTTAGTCCCTGTTGGACAATTCACCTTGGGGCGCATCTTCAACGTTTTGGGTGAACCCGTAGATGAAGCCGGTCCGGTGCAGTATGATGAACGCTACCCCATTCACCGTCCTGCCCCCACGTTTGAAGAACAATCCACCAGCGTTCAGGTTTTCGAAACCGGCATCAAAGTCATAGATATGATTGCCCCTTTCACCAAAGGTGGGAAGACTGGGATCTTTGGCGGTGCGGGAACAGGCAAAACCGTTATCATCACCGAACTGATCTCTTCCATTGCCCGTGTCCACAAAGGCAACTCCGTTTTCGCGGGGGTAGGCGAGCGCACCCGAGAAGGGACCTCGCTCTACCGTGAAATGATCGAATCCGGCGTAATGAAAGACACCGTGATGGTTTTCGGACAGATGAACGAACCGCCCGGCGTCCGCCTGCGTGTCGGGCTCTCTGCTCTGGCGATGGCCGAATACTTCCGGGATCAGGGACGGGATGTGCTGTTGTTCATTGACAATATCTTTCGCTTCACGATGTCCGGTTCGGAAGTATCGGCGCTGCTCGGGCGTATGCCCTCCGCGGTTGGTTACCAACCCACCCTTGCAACCGAGATGGGGCAACTGCAAGAGCGCATCACCTCCACCCGCACGGGTTCGATTACCTCAATGCAGGCGGTTTACGTGCCCGCAGACGACTACTCCGACCCCGCGCCGGTCGCCACTTTCACCCACCTGGATGCGACCATTGCCCTTGAGCGCTCCATCGTCGAAAAAGGCATTTACCCGGCGGTTGATCCCCTCACTTCGACCAGCCGTATTCTCGACCCGAACATTGTCGGCCTCGATCACTACACCACCGCCCGCGAAGTTCAGCGCGTCCTTCAACGCTACAAAGACCTGCAAGACATCATCGCCATTCTCGGCGTGGATGAACTCTCCGAAGATGACAAATTGCTCGTCAGCCGCGCCCGCAAGATGGAACGTTTCTTCAGCCAGCCATTCGTCACTGCCCAGCAGTTCACCGGCATCGAAGGCGTGTACGTTCCGCTTAAAGAAACTGTTCGCTCCTTCCGTGAAATCCTCGACGGCAAGTGCGATGACCTTCCTGAACAAGCATTTATGATGATAGGGACGATTGATGATGCCCGTACGAAAGCGGAGCGGCTTGCCAGCCAGTAATTTGTATTCAGTAATCAGTGCCCAGTATTCGGTAATCAGCTCTCTTAGACTGAAAACTGAACACCGAACACTGCACACTGGAGAAAAACATGCCTATTCGTTGTGAAATCGTTTCTCAAGATCGCATGGTGTGGGAGGGGGATGCGGACATGGTAGTCCTCCCAGGCACTGATGGGGAGATGGGCATCCTGCCTCACCACGCGCCACTACTCTCCACTCTCAAGTTTGGGGTGATCAAAGTTCGCGCGCATGGCCGGGAAGAAATCTTCACCGTCGCGGGCGGGGTTGCTGAAGTCCAACCGGATATTGTCACCATTTTGGCGGATGCCGCTGAAAATGTGGCAGAAATTGATGTGGCGCGCGCGGAAGCCGCCCGCGAACGAGCTGAAGAGATGCTCAAAGCCGGCCCACCCCCAGAAACGGATACGTATCTGGCAATCGAAGCTGCTCTACGGCGCTCAAACCTGCGTTTGGATGCCGTGCGACGCTACCGGCAAATCCGCCGCGAATATAGCGGGGGCGATCAATACTAGCGCGAGTGCGCGTCTAGTAAGATACAATGGCCCTATTTTCTAAAGATCTGGGCATCGATCTGGGTACAACTCAGACAAGAATTGCGGAGGGGGGAGAAGTCATATTAGAAGAACCCACTATCGTGGCGGTTGCTGTGGAAGAACAGATGATCGTTGAAGTGGGCAGGGCAGCCCAAGAAATGTATGGACGGGTTTCCGATAGGCTTGAAGTGATCAGGCCGATGCAAAACGGGGTTGTTGCCCGTTACGAAATTACCGAAAATCTCCTTCGCTACCTGATTAGAAAAGTATGTGGTCCGCTGGCATTTTTCCGTCCGCGAATCATGATCACCGTTCCCTATGGGATCACGAGCGTGGAGACACGGGCGGTTCATGAAGCAGCGTTGGGTGCGGGAAGCCGGGATGTCTACCTGATCCACCAACCGCTCGCGGCAGCGTTAGGTGCAGATTTGCCAGTGGGTACCCCGTCGGGGAACATGGTTGTTTCCCTTGGGGGAGGATGTAGCCAGGCCGCAGTGATCGCAATGAACAGCATTGTTGCCGCGGATACACTCCGCGTAGGCGGACGTGAATTAGACGATGCCATTGTTTCCTATGTGCGAAAGAAATATGGGTTGATTATCGGTCAGCCTACTGCGGAGCAAGTGAAGATCAAAATCGGTGCTGCAGTTCCGCAAGATGAAGAAAAAAGTATCGAAATTCAAGGACAAGATCAGGTGACTGCCTTGCCGCGTCCGCTTGTGCTCACGACTGGAGAAATTGTAGAGGCGTTGCAGGATATATTGAAAGATATTAATGAGACTATTCGCCGGGTACTGGAGAAAACCCCGCCTGAATTGGTTTCCGATACCATTGACCGGGGGATTGCATTATGTGGGGGTGGTGCGCTTCTTCCCGGAATCGAGAAATTGATGACCAAAGAATTGGGTATCCCAACTTATCTGGTGGATAGTCCAACCACTTGTATCGCAGAGGGGGCTTCACGGGCATTAGAAATTTATCCCACATTGCGGCGCAATTTGCCGCCGGTAAATTAATCAGAAGAATTACTTCTCCTTTTCTGCATCTTCCTTTTGCTTTTGAGCAATCAACTCCTGCATCAAATGCGCCGGAACGGGTTCATAGTGCGCTTCTTCCATTGTAAATACCCCACGCCCACCTGTCATTGAACGCAGGTCAGTCGTGTACCGCAACATTTCGGCCAATGGAACCTGTGCACTGATGATAGAGCGGCCTTTTTCGCTTTCCATCCCTTGCACGCGCGCGCGGCGGGTGTTCAGGTCGCCCATGATGTCGCCCATATTAGACTCGGGGACCGTAATACGGACATTCATGATGGGCTCAAGCATCACAGGGCCAGCGGCGCGCACCGCTTCTTTAAAGCACTCGCGCGCAGCAATTTCGAACGCGACTGGCTTGGAGTCGACAGGATGTTCTTTCCCGTCGGTCACCGCGACTTTAACCTTGATTACCGGATATCCAGCTACGACACCATCGGCCATGACACCTTTGACCCCCTTGTCAATCGAGGCCTGGAAATTTTGCGAGATGGCGCCACCGAATACTTCCCAGGCCAGTTCATAGTTGCCATCTTCAAGCGGTTCAACCCGGAGTTCGACTTCCCCAAACTGGCCCGCACCCCCAGTCTGTTTCTTATGGCGATACCGGGCTGTGCCAGACCTTGTAATTGTCTCCTGGTAAGGAACACGGGGTTCTGCAATGTTCAGGTTGACCTGGAATTTTGTGTCCGCCTTACGGAGTGCGACATCAATATGTTGATCGCCCATTCCTTGCAGGATGCTTTGTTTTGTTGTCCGGTCATTGTACCAAGACAGGGTCATGTCTTCCTCACACAGGCGGGTGAGCGTCGGACCCATTTTAGCCTGATCCGCCTGAGTCCTCGGGCTGACAGCAACACGATAAAGCGCGTTCGGGTACTGTGGGACAGGCAGGGTCAACGGATGGTTGCGGTCACCAAGTGTATCGCTTGTCGTCGTTTCATTCAGTTTGGGTACGGAGCCAATGTCCCCGGCATGAACCGTTTTCACCGCGATTTGTTCTTTCCCGCGTATCACGTAAATATTCCCAATACGTTCCTCCTCACCCTTATTGTGATTCCAAACCCGTGTATCCGCGTGGATCGAGCCGGAAAAAACTTTGAAATAGGTGATTTTTCCAACGAATGGGTCGGCAGTGGTCTTCCATACATAAGCAGCGAGAGGCCCGTTATCCTTAACGGTGATCTGTTCCTCGCCACTGGCTCCTTGCGCCGCAATGGCCGGCCGGTCGGCGGGAGAGGGTATCAGGCCAATGATTGCGCTCAAAAGGGAGGCAACCCCGATCTCTTCTGTCGCAGCGGAAACCAGCACGGGGATGTACTCACCCGATTGCACCACCCCGCGTAATCCGTTCATGACCTCCTCTGCTGACAACTCCTCCCCATCGAGATATTTCATCAATAATTCGTCGTCACCCTCCGCAGCCGCTTCCATCAATGCCATCCGGCCTTCTTCCGCCGCGTCCGCAAATTCGGCCGGGATGTCTTCGGCTTTATCGCCTTTACCCGCATAAGCCTTCATTGAGAGCAAATCAATCACCCCTTTGAAACTGGCTTTCTCCCCCCAGGGAAGCTGGATTGGAATCAGGCGGGTATCGGTTAATTCTTGCACCGACTCCATCGCTTTTTGGAAATTCGCGTTGTCCCGATTCATTTTATTCACCAGGATAAACCGGGGTAAATTGAACTTTGAACTTTCGGTCAGGGCGATTTCCGTGCCCACTTCCGCGCCAGAAACCGCATCTACCAATATGATCGCCCCATCGGCCACACTCAATGCCGAGATCACCTCTCCAACGAAATCGGTGAATCCAGGTGTGTCCAGCACATTGATCTTGTAATCCTTATATTCCACCGGAATAACCGAAGTCGAAAGTGAAATGCTGCGTCGCTTTTCCTCATCTTCAAAGTCGGAAAGGGTCGAACCATCTTCTATCTTGCCTATGCGAGTGGTCGCGCCGGTGAAATGGAGTAACGCCTCCGCCAGCATCGTTTTCCCTGCACTGCTGTGTGAAGCCAGAGCAATGTTGCGGATTTTGTCGGTGGTATATTCTTTCATAAGCTTAGGAACCTTCCTGAATATGAGATTTACAACAATATATCGTTGGCTTAATGTTAAGCGGCTGTTATTATACACGATAGGGCACATTCAGAACTCAGGATTTTAAAGGCTCTTTGGGATTTGCCGTGGTTAATGCCGACCTCCCCGCCGATTTCTAAAGAACCATTTTGAAAATTTCA
>DATDOR010000236.1:0-2957 GCA_035293165.1 Anaerolineales bacterium
GTTGAACGGGGTGGCGAAGGTGGCGTCAATCAGGGTTTTGACGCGGTAACGGCGGCCCATATCGGCAAAACGTTCGAGGTCGAGGCAGCGCAGGTAGGGGTTGGTGGGGGATTCGGAGAGAAGCAGGCGGGTGTTGGGGGTGATCGCGGCTTCGAGGGCGGCGTAGTCCCCCGCCGGGGTCAGGGTACAGTCAATCCCCAGGCGTTTGAGGAAGGTGTTGCAAAATTGCCGGGTGCGGCGGTAACAGTCGTCGGTCATGACGATGTGCGCGCCGGTGGGGAGCATCGCCAGCAGGACGGTGGTAACGGCGGCCATGCCGGAGGAGAACAGCAGGGCAGCATCCGCGCCTTCGAGGGCGGCGAGACGTCCTTCGACAGCCTGGACGGTGGGGTTTCCGTAGCGGCCATATTCGGTGCGGCCATTCGCCATGCCCCATAGGTGCGCTTCCTGAAATTCGCACAGGTCAGCGGTATCTTTGAAGGTGTAGGTAGCGGTCTGGACGACGGGTTCGATGATGGAATGGTAGGGGTTGTGCCGCTGTGCGCCGCCGTGGACCGATTGGGTGGACGGGCCGGGGGAAGATTGGTAATGGGTAATGGGTAATGGTTGATGGGTAATTGGCAATTGTTGATTTGCGATTTGCGGATTTGCGGATTTGACTTTGCCGTTCGCGCGGCTATTTTGGGTGATAGGGGGGGTGGACATGGGGGATGCTCCTCTCGGTTTGGCGCAATCTGGAAAATTGCGTTCCAGGTGCAATCTGGAAGATTGCGGTACGGAAATAAAAAAAAGGCTACCCTGTGCGGGTAGCCTGAGTGTCTCCTGGTTTGACTTTTAGTAAACCGGGTCAATCCCGGTACCTGGCAACCCGCACCAATCCGTTAACGCGCATCATCATGGCCATCATGAACATGGACATCATTGTTGCGAAGAAGAGAAAGGTTAGGGCTGACATTAGAGGGGAGTATATTTGCTTTTATGTGATCTGTCCAGGGTGAATGGTGAATTTATTGGAGCGTGGTAGAATTCTTGAGAAAATTATCAACTATTCCACTCTGAAGGAGGATTTTCTGATGCTTATCAGCAAAGAACTCGAAGCGGCTATCAACCAACAGATCGGCAATGAATTTGGGGCCAGTCTGCAATATGTCAGCATCGCATCGTATTTTGACAACCAGGATTTGGAAGAACTTGCCGCCTTTTTCAACCGGCAATCGGACGAAGAACGGATGCACGCGATGAAATTCGTGGACTATATTTTAGATACTGGCGGGCAGGTGCGCATCCCCGCCATCCCTGCCGCCCGGTACGATTTCCAATCCGCCGAAGGTGCCGTGCAGACCGCACTCGATTGGGAACTGGAAGTCACCCGCCAGATCAACGGCCTGATGGACATCGCAGTCGAACAACGGGATTATATGGGGCAGGATTTCCTGCGTTGGTTTGTCACCGAACAGCGGGAGGAAGTCTCGACGATGACCACCCTGCTCAATATCGTCAAACGGGCGAAGGACAATCTCCTCCGCGTCGAAGAATATCTGGCCCGCCGCCCTGACCCTCACGCGGGGGAGGCAGGCGGAGAATCCAAAGCAGGGTAAAGCCTGAGAATTCCCGAAAAAAAGGTGTGCGTGGGGGTGTACACCCCCACGCACACCTTTTTTTCGGAGGTTTACCTGCCTAAGCCTGAGCAGTTACATTTTTGCTACATTTTTGCGCGGCGCTCTTCAATGGCGTGCAAAAACCAGGCTGGCGCGTGGGTAAGCAGCTTACCTTTTTCATCGAAGATCGGTTTTCGTTCTTCGTCGGTAAATTTGCTGGCATCGAAGCGGATCATGCCATGTGGATGTGCTTCTGAGTCTCCTTCGCGTAATTCAAAGCATTTGGGGCACAGGTAAAAAATCGTCGGGGTTGTCATCTCATGCTCTCCGTCTTGAGGAACCATCTCTCAGCATAACTGCTCAGGCCAAAGCAGAGGAGTCTCCGTCATTTCCACTCTGGGTTGAGGTATCTCTTAGCTATCACTTCAAATCGCCAACCACTTCTGCCAGAACGAGGAAACGCGCGGGGCCGATGGTGATGGTGTCCCCTATTCGAAGTTGAACGGTGTGGTCAATTGGCCTGTCGTTGACGAACGTGCCATTCGTACTACCCAAATCGGTGAGGGAATATCCGTTTTCGGTTGGTTCGATTTTGGCGTGGGCACGGGAAACTTTCCCATCTGGAATGCAGATGTCATTTTCAGGCTCCCGTCCAAATTGGATGGGGTTATCGAGGTGGATGGTTTTCCCAACATTAGGGCCATGGACGGTGAATAAACGCCAGGGATTCATAAGGCGTATCCTATCACAAGTTTATTGGTTCTTTGGGAATCGGCGGGGAGGTCTCCAGATTTTGGGGTGTGAGTGGGGTATACACCCCACTCACACCCCAAAATCTGGCATTAACCACGGCAAATCCCAAAGAGCCAGTTTATTGGTTCATGCGTAGACCCGCCAGGTTTTTCATGACTTGAGGCAATCGCAAGCATATTGGTAGAAAGCTGGCAGGTCCGTAGATGAGTCAGTTTGTTATTCACGCGGGTTTTCAGGACGGATAAAATCGCGCATCTGGCGAAGAGGCCCTGTACCCAGTGCAACATTCAAGAACTTTTTTGCTTTTGGAACAGTGACCGTCCGGTTGGCTTTTTTGTCTTCAATGGCTTGATGGTAAATCTCCACTAACCGGTTTGATTGGCAGATCAGATCAAAATCATTTGCCCGTTTGAGTGCAGCCGTTTTGAAACTCTGGTACAAGGTTTGATCTGCTAACACCCTGCAAATAGCATCCGCCAGCGCGGCGCTACTGTCATGGGTCAGTAAGCCTTCCCGCTCGTGCCGGATGACATCCCGCGTGCCGGTGGCGTTCACAGCCACAACGGGGAGGCCCGCCGCGAGTGCTTCCATAGTGACCAATCCCTG
>DATDOR010000237.1:0-12144 GCA_035293165.1 Anaerolineales bacterium
ATACAATCTCTTGCGTATTCCCGCTTGATCAGTGGTTGATGGCTAGTTGACAAACCGTTGACATTTTTCTGAAATCTGGAGTAGATTCAATCGCATGTCCCACATCCTCCTCATTGAAGACGACCCCGCTATTGCCCTCACTGCCTTGAGAACCGATCTGGAAATGGCATCCCAAACCGGACAAAGTTTCCCTGTGCTGGTTGAACGTGCCCTGGCTCAGGCGGATCGTTTGCAGGCCTTGGTAGACAACCTGTTGAATCTTTCTCGGATTGAGGCACATGAAAATATGCATTCTCCTGTAGATCTCGCTGTACTCGTCCAAGAAACAGGTGAGTTATTCGCCTCACAGGCAGAGCAGGCCGGGTTGTCCTTCGCCCTGGAAGGTGTAGAATCTTCTGCCCAGGTAATGGGAAATGAGGCGCAACTCCGTTCAGCGATTGGCAATCTGATTGAAAATGCGATCAAATTCACTCCCGAAAAAGGGCAGATCGGCGTGGGTTTGAAAGCGGATGATGACGGCTGGCAGGTTTGGGTGGAAGATAACGGGGTGGGCATACCGCCGGAAGAAATCCCCCACCTGTTCCAACGTTTTCACCGTGGCCGCCACGTGTCCGACTTTCCGGGCAACGGGCTAGGGCTGGCAATTGTCAAAGCAATTGCGGATGCCCACGAGGGGCGGGTGGCGGTAGAGAATCTGAATCCGGGGGCGCGGTTTTCGATCTGGATACCGAAATAGACGCCTGACCATGCAAGCAACCATCACATCCCATTTTCAACGAACATTTGGCGCTCCTCCCACCTGCATCGTCCGCGCGCCGGGCCGCGTCAATCTGATCGGGGAACATACCGATTACAACGACGGCTTCGTTCTCCCAATGGCGATCAATCGCGCGGTTTGGATCGCCCTCCGTCCCCGATCCGACTCTCGCGTACGCATTCACGCCCTGGATTTTCCCGACCCGGCGGATTTCCAGCTCGATGATCTCCGGCAAACCCACACAGGATGGGCCGAGTATGTCAAAGGGGTGGCCTGGGCGTTAATGCAAGAAGGATTCCCGCTGAAAGGCTGGGAAGGGGTGATGGTCGGGGATGTGCCAGTCGGTGCAGGGCTGTCTTCGTCGGCAGCGTTGGAATTGGCGACTGCAAGGGCGTTTGCGACCGTGTCTGGGTTGGATTGGAATCCCGCACGAATGGCTACCCTCAGCCAAAGGGCCGAAAATGAGTGGGTGGGGGTCAATTGCGGAATTATGGATCAGATGATTTCTGCCGCTGGGAAGAAGGATCATGCGCTGCTAATTGATTGCCGCTCGCTGGAAACCCGGCTGGTTCCGCTCCCGCCCGGAACGTCCGTGGTTGTGCTGGATACCGCCACCCGGCGGGGGCTGGTGGATTCGGCTTACAATGAACGCCGCGCCCAATGCGAAGCCGCTGCCCGGCACTTTGGCGTCCCTGCCCTGCGGGATGTCACCCTTGAAACCTTCAATGCCCGCGCGGGAGAACTCGATCCGGTCGTCCGTGCCCGCGCCCGGCATGTGATCGGCGAAAACGGACGCACGTTAGCGGCAGCAACCGCGATGGAAATCGGCGACCCTATCCGGTTGGGGCAGTTAATGGACGCGAGCCATGCCAGTTTACGGGATGATTTTCAAGTGTCCAGCGACGCATTGAACACCATTGTCGAAATTGCCCGCCAGCAGGAGGGATGTTTTGGGGCGCGCATGACCGGGGCGGGGTTTGGGGGATGTGCAGTGGCGCTGGTAACTGGGGAGAAGGCCGCAAGTTTTCGCGATAGCGTTGCGACCTCTTATGAAATTCAAACCGGTATAAAACCAAATATTTACGTCTGTTCAGCAGAAAATGGGGCTGAGTTGATTAAATAAAGAGGGCTCTACCGGGAATCCTGTGAGGAGAAATTAGATCTGTTTTATCCGCGTTCCATTCTTCATAAGTGCAAATTGCTCTTCCTCCGTCGAACCTTGCAGCGCTGTCGTGCAAGACAATCCCTGGCTGATGGCGTTCATCACCTTGTCAAAGTAGCCTGCCCCGACCTCGGTCTGGTGTTTGGCCGCGGTATAGCCCAGAGAGGCAGACTCGAATTCCGCATTTTGTAGTTGAACATAAGCGGTCATCCCATTTTCGCGATACGCACGAGCCAGATCAAAGGTGTGGTAGTTGATCAAGTGCCAGCCCGCGAGGGTAATAAACTGGAATTTGTAACCCATCGCGCCCAGCTCTCGCTGGAATTTCGCAATCGTGGCATCGTCCAGGTTTTTCTTCCAATTGAAGGACGGAGAACAGTTGTAGGCCAGCATTTTGCCGGGGAACTGGGCGTGGATCGCTTCCGCAAACTCACGAGCTTCTTCCAGGTCAGGGTGGGCGGTTTCCAGCCAGAGCAGGTCGGCGTAAGGGGCGTAGGCCAACCCCCGCGCGATCCCGGCTTCCAACCCGTCACGAACATGATAAAAGCCTTCGGGGGTGCGTTCCCCGGTGATGAAAGGCTCGTCGTAGGGATCAACGTCCGAGGTCAGCAGGGTGGCGCTGTTTGCGTCCGTGCGGGCGATCAAAATCGTTGGCACGTCCAGCACATCGGCAGCAAGGCGGGCAGCCGTCAGGGTGCGGATAAATTGGGAGGTAGGAACCAACACTTTGCCCCCCATATGGCCGCATTTTTTCTCCGAGGCAAGCTGATCTTCAAAGTGAACGCCCGCCACACCCGCTTCGATCATCGCTTTCATCAACTCAAAGGCATGGAGCGGGCCGCCAAACCCGGCTTCGGCATCGGCGACAATGGGAGCGTACCAGTAGACGGCATTATGGCCTTCTGACCGGTGAATTTGATCCGCGCGGGTGAGGGCGTTGTTGAGACGTTTGATGACCGCAGGGACGCTGTTCGAGGGGTACAGGCTCTGATCGGGATAGGTCTGGCTGGAGAGATTCGCATCCGCAGCAACCTGCCAGCCGCTCAAGTAAATGGATTGCAAACCGGCTTTGACCATCTGCACGGCTTGTGCACCAGTCAGCGCGCCGAAGGTGTTGACGTAGTCTTCCGTGTGAAGGAGTTCCCAGAGCCGTTGCGCCCCCAACCGGGCCAGAGAATGTTCAATGTGAACGGATGGCCGTAGGGCGATGACTTCCTCGGCGGTGTAGTCCCGGCGAATATTGCGCCAGCGCGGGTCAATTTGCCATTGGAGCGTTAGGTCTTTAATTTCTTTAGGGGTGTGGCCGTTTGTGCCTGACATGAGGGTCTCCGATTTGTCATTGCGAGGAGCGCTTTGGCGACGAAGCAATCTCCCTCTTCGAGCGTGGGGATTGCTTCGCCATAAAATCGGCTCGCAATGACGTGATAATCAGTCCAAATATTCCATCGCGGGGATGGTAAGAAAATCAATAAACGTCTCACTCAGCACCAATTCGTCGAGCAACCGGGCTGCGATTTCAAATTTGCTGTCCGGGGTGTTCAACTTCTCGAATTCTTCGGTGCGAATTTGGGTATACAGGTCTTTCGTCACGGTGCGCCCGTCGTGCATTTTTGCGCCATGACGGATCCACTGCCATAGTTGGGCGCGGGAGATTTCGGCGGTTGCGGTATCTTCCATCAGGTTGTAAAGGGCAGCCGCGCCATTGCCACGCAGCCAGGATTCGATGTAGAGCATCCCGACGTTAATGTTCGTCCGCACACCATTTTCGGTGATTTCACCTCCGGCGACGTTCCAGTTTATCAAATCGGGAGAAGAAACGCGAACATCCTCCCGCATCCGATCCTTTTGGTGGGGGCGATCTCCTAGCGCTTCCTCAAATACGGCGTGGGCGACCGGAACCAGGTAGGGGTGGGCAACCCACGTCCCGTCGCACCCGTCCCCGGACTCCCGCAGCTTATCATCGCGCACTTTGGCAATAGCAATCCGGTTGACTTCTTCATCTCTCCGGCTGGGGATAAATGCCGCCATCCCACCGATTGCGTGCGCGCCCCGTTTGTGGCAGGTGTGGACGAGCAGTTCCGTGTACGCGCGCATGAACGGCACAGTCATCGTGATCTGCGCCCGGTCGGGGAGGACAAACCCCGGCACGTTGCGAAATTTTTTGATCACGCTGAACAAATAATCCCACCGCCCGGCGTTCAATCCGACGATGTGGGCGCGGAGTTCGTAGAGGATTTCTTCCATCTCGAACGCGGCCAGGACGTTCTCGATCAAAACGGTGGCCTTGATCGTGCCGCGCGGGATTTCGAGCAAATCCTGGGCCAGATTAAACGCGTCGTTCCATAAACGGGCTTCGCGGTGACTTTCCAGTTTGGCCAGGTAGAAGTAAGGGCCGGTACCCCGGTCAAGCAATTCACGGGCGTTGTGATAGAGATACAACCCAAAGTCGAAGAGACTGGCGGAGATGGATTCGCCGTCCACCAGAACGTGTTTTTCATCCAGATGCCAGCCGCGGGGACGCACCATCAGGGTTGCAATCTGATCGTTCAAACGGTAACTTTTCCCGTCGGGGGTGGTGAGTTCAATCGTCCGGCGCACGGCGTCCAACAGGTTCCGCTGCCCTTCGATGACGTTGTTCCAGGTTGGGGACAGGGAATCTTCAAAATCGGCCATGAAGACATCGGCCCCGGAGTTGAGGGCGTTAATCATCATTTTGCGGTCCACCGGCCCGGTAATTTCGACCCACCGCTTTTGCAGGTCCGCCGGAACCGGGGCCACCTGCCACTCCCCTCCCCGGATAGGTTTCGTTTCGGGCAAAAAATCTGGCAGGGCGCCTGAATGGATGGCGGCCTGGTATTCGGTTCGCCTGGCGAGCAGCATTTTGCGGGTGGGATTAATTTCTCGATGAAGCGTGGCGACAAATTCCAGAGCGTCCGGGGTGAGGATGTTCTCTACCACCGGGGGGGCGAGGATTTCAATTCCGGCCGGCATTTTATCGAGGGATACTTCTTCGATGGTCAAATCGTTCATGGACACTCCTGCAATTGTGCAACATTGCACAATTATAGGAGATTGTGACAACAGGAACAACCTGAATTTGGATAGGCTCTCGCTCACATATCGGGGTAGTTTGCCCCTACCCGGACGGGTAGGAGGGCGTTACTTTTTCCCCAATGGAATGAAAAAAAGACTAATTGCACCGAAAACTAGTCAGGCCGAGTATCAGAAACTATTTCTTCGCTTTGCGTCGAAGACGGGCCGCCGCGATAGCATGTGCCTCTTCAATCAACTTCTTCGTTGTTTCGATATTTTCGCCGGATGGATTGAGGATACAAATGAAGTTCTGCTTTGCATAGTCAGGGTGGGGAAGGAAGACGTTCAGCACCGAATAGTCAACAGACTCGGAACCGGATTCGCCAATGAGGTTCTTAAACGTCTCCTTGCTGATGCCAATATTGACTCGGAAGACCCCCTCTCGATTGAGGTTGGACACGTTGTCATAGTCATAGTCGGAATTCACAAGCGTTACAAAGGGCAGGCGGTGGTCATCGCCTACGAAAAAGAACGTGTATCCGAAGTTCTCTACTCGCTGGACATTCTCCAATCCAGCCACGAATGTTTCGACTTCTGTTTGATTCATCGTTTCCTCTTTTGTAAAGGTATCGATTCAATTAGGACGAAAACGCCCGGTTTGTGACGGGCGTTTTTTTGTAATTCTTTATGCGATATACACCAACCCAATCACCCCTGAAATCGAAGGTGGGGTGGACTTTCAGTGAAGAAGTCCACCCCACCTATTTAGAGGCTCGTTTTACAAATCAGTTCCGCATTTCAAAAAACGTTGGAAACTTCATCGCCATCATCATATCGCCGCTGACCTTTACTTTGCCCTGCATGAAGGCGGTCATCGCGTTTTGTTTGCCGGAGATGATGTCAATGTAATCCTGGCTGTCAATCGTCATCGTCATGTTCGGAGAAGGGGCAGTTCCTTTTTCAGAGGTGCAGGTCCCATCCTGGATGGTGACAACCCATTCGGATACCTCGGCCCCTGTGAAGTTGAATTGCACGACCGTGTTCACTCCCTCGGCTGCTTCAGGCTTGAAGACTTTCGGAGTGTTGGTCATGATCTGTTCGATGGTGAGATCGCTCATCATTGTTCTCCTATTGTGAAGTTTATTGCAATTATAAACGATGAAAAGCAGGTAAAACCCCTCAATTATAGGTTTGGAATTTGAATTTTAGACCCTTTTAATGGCCTCAAGCAGGATTAAATACATCGCATGCGACCACAGGAGCGGAGTAGCTATCTTCCCCCAACGCGTCTGCCAGAAATGGTAATAAGAGGGATCATTCAAGTGGAGCGGCACTTGTTCGGGTAAATCGCCATCGGGTGAGATCTGGTTCTCAACCCAGCGCAGGGCTGTGCGAGCTTTCTCCAACTCCCCAACGTTTACATAATGCCATCCGAGCCAGGCCGTCAAGAGCACCCACTCTCCACCCCCATAATAGGTATCCGTTTGGTAGCGGTGAACGCCCTCTTCAGGCGCAAGTTGACACGCAATGGCTGCTACCGTTGCCTCGAGGCGCGGATCATCCAAGGCATATACCCTATACGGCGTCCCAAGCCCAACGAGGCTGGCATCAACCATTTCTGTCCCTAAATATTTGACAAATTGACCTCCAACCACAGCATTTGTGTCTAAAAATGCGCGAATCTGTGCTCCAACAGGTTGATCTACACCTGTAATCGCCGCGTAGGCATTCAAGCCTCCGAAAATCGCTCCCAGCGTATGCGGATGCACCCGGTCGGGGTACTCCTCCCAGCAGTCATAACATGGCCGGGCCCACAAAGCGGATAAATATTCTGCAGCAAGCTTACCCGCGGCAAGCAAATCGGGAGCAAGGGGTCTTCTCGAAAACTTGCGATGTTCTTCAAGTGCCCACAACCACGTCCCAAAACCGTCGAGCTGGAAGTTTGGCCAGTCTTCCTCCGCGTCATCCCCGGTGAGCGTGTACCGGGTATGCAGGATATCGGCGCCGTCCAAAGGCTGCCCAGCGCGGGCTTTTTCCATTGCTCGCATTATGACCTCCCCACGTGCCAGGATATTCGCCGCTGCCCAGGCATGAAAACGCGTGGCGCTTTGGTGTTCTCCTACCAGGTCCATCGCAGATGCGGTAAACGCCCCGTCCCGGAACCAGCAGTATTGGTAGGTTGGAAAATTTGGGCTGGCCGGGTAAGCCCCGCTCTCACTCTGGTTGTTCAAAATCACTTCTATGCTGTGTTCTCGTAAGGATTTCATGCAGGTTAATTTACTCCTCTCCGTCTATTTCGAATGCCAGCATCCCCCAAATATCTAATGACGGGATTTCTGCCTCAATCCACTCCCCGCGTTTTCCCCAATTTATCCGTGACATACCGGTTGATGCCTGGTCTGCCGATGCCCACCAAACTTGGCGTACTCTCTGCTGGAGGCGCGTCCGAATTCGGAAGTTCCTTTGCGAGGTGGGGGAAGCGTGCGGCTTGTCCCAATGCGGCGCTTCCACCCCCAAAAAGTTCACGAAATGAAGGGCACGCCAGCCCGGAGCGCGCCGCCCCACCGTCCATATGCCTCCCATAACCTGTAAATCATAGTCTGTCCAGTCTTCCGCTGAGGGACCGGCGAGCGCCTGGTAATGCACTGCAAAATCCAATTGCTTGCGTAACGCGGCCTGTAATTGGGGAGTGAGGGCCTCGTGCTTTGGAAAATAGGGGTTAGTAAGCAACCGGGCGCCCTCGCCAATGAGGATCCGGCTGCCTCCGCAGGCAGTAATGATGGCATTAGCCAATAAATGGTTGGTTTCTCGAGCGGCCGGGATGTAGACCGCGACCACAACCGGCCGCTCCCTGGAGAGTCTGCGTGCACCCTGGACGATGCGTGCAAAATCGCAATAGGCCGTATCCGGCGGCCAGACCTCGATATATTCGAAATCCTGCAGGCTGGCGGCCAGCGTCTCAATGGGCCAGTTGCCAACCGCATTGAAAACCACGGATTTGGCGGGCTGGTCTTTTTTGAGTGCGCTGATAAACGCCCCAAAGGCAGCGGGCAGGTCCACAGGCTGACCAGACGCGTTAGTGCCGGTTTTGGGTTCTCCATACTGATCCACATGTAACCCGTCAAAAGGCAGTTGCGCAAGGACGCGGGCACATTCAGCCTGCAGATGCGCCGCCCACGGACTGCCAGGAGTTGGATCCATAAGACCGAGAAAGTCAAAAAAGGTCAGTGGCTGGCCGTTTTCCCCGTACAGAGCCCAGGTAGGATGGTTCTCCCAGAATTCTAGGGAGGCCGCGTAGATGACAAGATAGGGCATGGTCGCCATACCGCGGGGACGAGCAGCTTCAATAAAGGCGGCTATAGTGGGTAGGGAAAGCCTGCGTCCGAGTGGGTCGGTGAATTCTGGGGTGGGAGGCAGCAGATGGTTATGGCGGTACTGCCAGTCATAAAACTGCAAGCCGTTTACATGAAAAGGCAGCAGTGCATCGAGGGTCGATTCAACGTCGTTTCTTCCCGGTGCAAAATCGGTGAGGAAGCCGTAACGCGGGTTGGCCGTCCAGTCAGGCAGGACATCGAAGGCGGTGGAGGCGGAGGCCAGCGTATTCCCAAAGCTGTCTCGGAAGTCCAGGCGAGCGCCGTAGCCGCGCGGCGACTCAGTTGGCGGCTCCCATGCGAGGATCTGCCGTTGCCTTCCCTGTTTACTGCTGATCTCAACCAGAATCTGTTGGATTTCGTTCGCCAGATGCGTGATTGTCAGATAGAACTCTCCTCCGGGCGGAGCTGCTTCCCGGAGTTCTGCCCACAAATAGACAGGCTCGCCAGGGCGAAAGCTCCCCTGCGCGGGGAAAAGGTCGAAAAAGGGCATGGTTATCCTTTCAAACCGCTGGCGGCGATGCCGCGGATGAAATATCGCTGGAAGAGGGTGAACACAGCGACAACAGGCACGAGAGCAACGATGGAAGCGGCGAACACTTGCCCCCACTCTGTCAGGTGCTGCGATTGGAAGAGGGCAATCGCAATCGGAAGGGTACGGCGGGTTGTTTCTTTGATGGCCACATGCGCCCAGGGGAATTCATCCCAACTATAGAGGAAAGTGAAAATGGTGACGACAGCCTGCCCCGGGCGGGAGAGAGGCAGGACGATGCGCCAGAAAATTGTGAGCGGGCCTGCACCGTCTATCATGGCTGCTTCTTCCAGGTCTCGGGGAATGCCTTCGAAAAATCCGCGCAGGAGAAAAGTCTGCATAGAGAGATTCATGGTGACGTAAATGACAACCAATCCAGGCAGGGAATCCAACAGACCGAGCTGTTTGGCAACGATGAACTGGGGGATGATAAGCATAACGGGCGGGATCATCATACCCAACAGCAGAAAATAAAAGAGAGGATCCTTGGCAGGGAACTTCAGCCGGGCGAAGGCGTAGGCCAGCATCGCAGAAACCAGCACCGTCAGGCCGGTGGAGGCTACCGCCACTCCAAGACTGTTAAGGAAGTACAGACCAAAAAGGTCTTTCCCAAGCGCGCGAGTGTAGTTGTCCAGGCTGATCTCGCGCGGCCACAAGCGCGGCGGGATTTCGAAGATATAGGCCTGCGGCTTAAGGGAGGTAACGACCATGTACCAAAACGGTACAAAAACCAACCCCGCGCCAAGTAGGAGCAGGCTGTAGGTGAGCGCTTGCCGCAAGAAACGCTGCCGCTTCTTGCCCATTAGAAGTCTACCTCCCGGCGGAGCAAGCGGAGCTGTACGACACTAATCGTAAAGACGAAGGCGGTGAGCAGGTAGCTGATCGCAGAGCCATATCCAAAATCGAGCCGCCCGAAAGTTGCTTCGTACATTAAGGTGAGAATGAAATGAGTTTGATCCAGCGGATCGCCGCCGTTGGTGATCAGCAGATTTGAAATGTATGCATTGAGCGATCCGATGGTAAGCACGACCACCAGAAACACCAATGTGGGACGAAGCAGTGGCAGCGTAATATGGAAGAATTGCTGGGCAGGTCCGGCCCCGTCGACTTCAGCGGCTTCATGCAGCGTCTGGGGAACGGCCTGCAACCCCGCGAGCAAAATGACAGCCGTCCACCCTACACCTTTCCAGATGCCAAGCATGTGAATGGGCACAAAAGCCAGGATAGGGTCGGCCAGCCAGAGGATGTTCTTCGAGATTAAATGCAGCACATCGCGCAGCAGATAGTTGACCAGCCCGGCCTGGCCGCTGAACATATATTCGAACAGCAGGCTGACGATCACCCAGGAGGTGATCACAGGCAGGTAATAAAGCACCCGGAAGAACGCCTTCGCCCGGATATCCTGATTGAGCAGGACAGCTACCACCAGCCCCAATGCAATTTGCCCTGGAACGGTGATCAGGGCATAGACCAGCGTGTTTAGCGCTGCTCGGAGAAAGATGGGATCGTTTAATGCGCGGTTATAATTCTCCAACCCCACCCAATCAGAGAGCGCCGGATTGACGATTTTCCAGTCAAAGAAGCTGATGCGGAAGGAATATAGAAGCGGCCCGGCGATGAAAGTGATGAAAAGTAGCAACCCAGGCAACAGAAATAGCACAGTGAAGAGCGGTTGGGCAGCAGAGCGAGCCGCGCGGGGAGACATGGCAAAAGAGAACAACGTGGAATGGTGCTCGAGCCCAGAGCACCATTCCAGAGCAGTGAACTTGAGGACTTATTTTAGCAAAGCATTGATCTCTTCGGCGGCTTGATCGAGCGCTTCCTGTACGCCTTGATCGCCGCGGAGCATGCGCTGGAAGGCGTTGTTAATCGCGCCATCCATGTCGCCCCACTTCGGGTGGGGGACGCGGGCTTGGGCGGTCTGCAGCTGCTGGAGAAAGACGTCGAAGTACCCGGGCAGGGCGGGGTCGCCAATCAGGTTGGATAGGGTGGGGATCACGCCGACTTCAGCCATCATTTTCTGGGATTCTTCGCTTAGCAGGAAGGAAACCCATTTCATGGCTGCTTCCTGTTGGCCGCTGCTACCGAAGATGACCACATCCTCGCCGCCGACTACGGAGCTCGTAGTGCCGTCAGAGCCGGTTGGGATCGGGGCAAAGTTGACCTCGAAGTCAGGATAAGAGCCTTTGTAGATGTCGACCATCCAGGGGCCATCGATGATCATGGCATACTTCCCGGTGGCATGGCCATCCGATGTGCCGATGCCGCCGCCCAACAAATTGGGTGAGATGCATCCCCGATCGTAGAGGTCTTTCAGCAGGGTGAATGCGGCGACGCTTTCCGGGCCGTTGATGTACCCGCTGGCCGTGATGATGTCCTTGTCCACGACCTGGCCACCCATCGCATAGAAGACCGGCGCGGGAGCCCAGAAGTATGTCCCGCCCAGTGCATAGCCATACTGTTCATTAGCAGGATCGTTCAGTTTACAGGCATAGTCGGCAAATTCCGCTATCGTCGTGGGCGCCGCCGGCAGGCCAGCGGCTTCGAAGTTGGCCTGATGCCACAGTAGCACCTGGGTATTGGTGTTTTGGGGCAGTCCATAATAGTGGCCTTTCCAGAAATTAGTTGATAACGGGCCAGGGAATGTTTTAGCGGCGATGGCCTCAAAGTCAGGGAGATTCCCGTCGAGCTGGAGCAGTGCGCCCTGATCGGCGAATTCAGGCACCCAGGCAATATCCATACGGGCAGTGTCCGGGGCTGAGCCACCGGCAATGCCGGTTAGCAAGGCGGATTTGAAATCATCATAAGCGTAACGGGTGGTCTCTACAGTGATACCCGGATTGGCAGTTTCGAAAGCGGCGATCACATTTTCAAACTGTGCGGTTTCAGGGTCGCTCATTGTGTGCCAATAGGTAATAGATACGGGTTCAGCGGGTGGTTCTGTCTCCACCTCGGGAGCGGTGGTGGCTTCAGGCGCCTGGGTCGCAGCGGGGGTGCATGCGGCGAGACCGAAAAGGAATGCGAAAAGCAGAGGGAAAAGCGGGTTTAAGCGTTTCATGAAGGGATCCTCCAATTAAGGGTAATAGAATGGGGGCGGGGAATAGCGTTTGAATTGCACATTGTGGCATAGGCACCTCCGACTTATTTCAATCAGTGAAATAAGTTAGATTAAAATAATCCCCGGTTGGTCAGGAGCTGAGCTCCTTTCTTTCCGGATGCAAGGGAGATTTGAACAGCTCCAAGAGTACAAGGCTGGCAGCTCCACGCGCCCAGGCATCATCCTCCCATT
>DATDOR010000238.1:0-3587 GCA_035293165.1 Anaerolineales bacterium
GAACGTCTACGCCACCCATACGTTTTTCAAAGGTTTTTGCCCGCCGCAGAAACGGAGTCTTCACGATTACTTCGACATCCTGCAAAGCGTTTTGAAAGCCCACGCGGTCGCGTATGAGACGCTGCACCGGATTCAACCGGAAGCCCAGGTAGGAATCGCCAAACATCTGATCCTGTGGGAGCCAGGTTCGTGGTTCAATCCCCTTGACCGCGCCCTGTATGCAGTCCTCCGGCACAACTTCAACGCCCTCACCGTGGAAGTTCTGCAAACCGGACGGTGGCGGCCTTCCCTGGGGACAAAGGCGTTCATACCCCAAATCAAAGGCACGTTGGATTGGGTCGGCGTAAACTATTACCAACGCTATGACGCGAAGATCAATCTGCGCGCCAAAAACTTCCAAAATCTAATCTTCGTAGGACGGCATGGCCTGGAAAAAGGGCCGGGCTGGTGGGGTGAATTCTGGCCGGATGGATTGCTGGTTCATATGGAAGCGCTGCACAGACGTTTCCACTGCCCCATTTACATCACCGAAAACGGTGTCCCCGACCCGACCGACGAACACCGTCCGCATTACATCCTCGATCACCTGCACCGGGTGTGGCAGGCGCTTCGCATGGGGATAGATGTACGCGGCTACTTCCATTGGAGTCTGGTGGACAACTTTGAATGGGCAGAAGGGTACAACCCGGAATTCAGCTTCGGTCTGTATGCGGTGGATTTTGAGACGCAGGTTCGTACTCCCCGCCGGAGTGCGGAACTGTACAAAGAGATCGCCACGACAGGGACGATCAGCAGCGACATGGCCCGGCGTTATGCCCCGGAATCGTTGGATACATTGGTGGCCGTTGTGAAGACCCATATCCGGCAAGTTAAGCATCATCATTTGCCTGATTAAACGTAACCGTTCACTTGGTGAGGGGATTACCCCCTGCAGGTGGGGGAACTGAACGGTTACGATTAAACCTTGGTTTTTTCATTTTCGCTTAACCGCGTTATGTGATTAAGATCACAGTTTGTTTATTCGCTATCCCCTACACTATTTATATCCAAATCCAGCAGATCACAGATTCACGTATTTTCGCCCCTTGTGGGCGGGAGCAAGCCCTTCGACAAGATTGTGATCTACTGAAATCATGTGGGCCGGTTCTCCCGTTTGAGGATACCAGGCCTATCCAAACTTAAGGAGATAGCTATGCAATCAAAAACACTTTCTCGTCGTGAGTTCTTGCGTCTGGGTGGTTTGAGTCTGGGCGCGGCGGTCTTGTCTGCGTGCGGGGCTGCCGCGACGCAAGTACCAACCCCCCGGCCCACGACTATTCCTGAGCCAACAAAAGCGCCGCTTACGGAGCCACTTGTCCTGGTTGGAGATGTTTTGGATTTTGGTTTTGAGGGTGACTGGCCCGGCGCGTTTGGCTTTGTTAAGTTCAATCTCCATGCCGCATCCTACAACGGAGAGAAATGTTACTTCATCCGCACCGATGCGTCGGACAAAGCCTTTGCCGATGAAAACAAACTCGTCTTCGTGCCGCTTTTGATTGCCGGGAAAAATATTCCGGGCGTTGCTGCAAAATATTACTACTTTGAAGGCGGGGCTTCCGAACAACTCCCGATCATGAGTACAGCCCCCTCCGAAGAGAGCTACAGTCCAATCTGGCAGTTCCATAAAGTGATCCCCGGCGACGGCACCGTTTATACGTCAGAGGCCGATCTGCTGGCAGCGCAAAGTTCGGGCAGCGTCACGATTGAACCCCAGGATGTATTCGTCAATCAGCCTGTGGTCAAATGGCCAGGCGGCGAAATGGCCGTAGATACCGAACGGGAAACCTATCTGGGAACCGGCCAGCTGCTGGAGCCGGTGGATACAGACAACATGACCGTTACTTTCAAACTGCACCAGTGCTTCCCCGGCAGCCGTTACATCGTGACCGATACCTCCGCCGCGCCGATGGCCCCAATGATGGCCGTTTCCCCTTCTGCGCCCATTCAAAGATTGTTGGAAAACAACGCCGCGGGGACGGCCCGCATCTGGGTGTTTGCCAATGGCATTCCAGGCAGCGGAGTCATGGGCTTTCAACCCGCGATTTTTGACTCGCTGGCCCAGGCGGACGCGATATGGAGTCCGTTGTGGAATCACTTCACCCTGATGTGGAAGGATGGCGTCACCCCGCGTGTGTTGAAATCCAAAGAGGATGTTGCCGCCGCCCTTTCTGCAGGGGAGGTTGAAGAATTCAACGGCACCCCGGACACGCATCCCAATGGGTTTATCGTCAACTGTCCGGTTCCCATTCTTGCACCCAATACGTTCACCGGGTAGCATGATTGTGCAATATCGGCAAAGACCCTAAGAAGCTGTCTGAGAAGTATCATCCTTGCCCAGACCCGAAAGGTTTTCATCAGGTTCTGGATGGAAAAGGTGCCTGAAAAGCCCGAAAAACCACTTTCAATGGGTGTCTTTTGGAAACCTTTCGGGTCTTTGGGGACTTTTCAGACGGTCTCTAAAGGTTTGGTATGAAAAACCTTTAGGGTCTATCTGGAAAAAGGAGGCGGCGATGCTGCAAGTATATCTGGCTTCCCATTGTCTGACCTATGACAGAACCACCGCTTTGCTTACTTTTCTACGTCTGAACCGGCCCCTCGTCCCGGTTCAGGTAATTAATTTAGACGATAGCAACGTCCAAATACCAGACTATGTATTTGGCTCCCCCATTTATGTCTGGGACGATCAGATTGTCTCCCTGGGTAATCCCAGCGAGGAAGAATTGTTGAAGATCGCAGATGGCCAACTTCCACATTTCCCGCAAAGAAACGGCTGATAAACAAAAATATTTGAGTTCGGTGGATATTTTTCGCGACCTTTCGCTGTCAGAGGTGGAAGAAATCGGCCATCGCGCCCCGATGAAACAGGTGCCAGCTGGAACGATCTTCTACACGCCGGAACAGTCGCAAGAGGTTCTTTTTATTCTCAAAAAAGGGCGGGTACGGTTATACCAACTTAGCCCTGACGGGCGGATGTTGACCATTGCAATATTGGAGGCAGGAACCATCTTTGGCGAAATGTCGCTGGTTGGTCAGGCGCTTAATCAAAATTTTGCGGAGGCCTTAACTCCTTGTTTGTTATGCCTGATGAGCCGTGAGGATGTGAAACAAATTTTGCTAAGTGACCCACGCATTGCCACCCGCATCATGGAAATCATAGGAAAAAGAGTGATCGAACTGGAAGAGCGGTTGCTGGAGCTGGCTTTCAAAAATGCGCCGGCACGTGTGGCTGCCCAGTTAATTCGGATGTCGGCTCCTCCTTCCCGATGGTTAAGCCGGCAGGCTTGCCCCGAAGTGCATTGCACGCATGAGGAATTGGCGGCTTTGGTGGGGGTTCATCGTGAAACCGCAACGAAAATTCTCAACGAGTTTCGTCTGGAGCAATTGGTTGAGTTGAAACGGGGAAAAGTGGTCTTATTGGATTTGCCGAAATTAAAACAGGTCTCGGCCAACTCCTGAGAAACCTGATTGGGTTTTGGCAGGAGGTTTGCTATTTTCCTCGTGAAATTACAGGAAAAAAGAGGTAATAAATGATCAAAGTTGCTATTGTC
>DATDOR010000239.1:0-9180 GCA_035293165.1 Anaerolineales bacterium
GTGCCGTTTCTCCGTCTCGTATTCCACATGCGCAATGTTGATCGTGATGCCGCGCTCGCGCTCTTCCGGCGCATTGTCGATCTGGTCGAAGGCTTTGAAGTAGTTCCCGTAGCCCATCAACGACGAGACTTTCGTGATCGCGGCCGTCAGCGTCGTCTTCCCGTGGTCTATGTGCCCCATCGTCCCGACGTTCAGGTGCGGTTTCGTCCGCTCAAAGGTGCTCTTTGCCATGTTGCATAATCTCCGTTGTAAGGTAAATAATTTATTATAAATATGCTTATATAATCAGGCAGCGCGAACAACTGACTCGGCAGATTTCTTGTCGACTTCTGCATAATGGTCAAATTCCATGGTAAAAACGCCACGTCCTTGTGTAGCAGAACGCAAATTTGTGGCATATCCAAACATTTCAGCCAATGGGACCATTGAACGCACTGCCTGAGCATTGCCCGGGCGAAGTTCCATCCCAACGATTTCGCCTCGGCGAGAATTCAATTGACCGATAATATCGCCTAGGAATTCTTCTGGAACAACTACTTCTACTTTCATAACAGGTTCGAGAAGAACAGGATGGCCTCGCTGTAAACCTTCTTTTAGCGCCATCGAGGCAGCTATTTTGAAAGCCATTTCGCTGGAGTCCACCTCATGATACGAACCATCATACAGCCGGATATGAATATCCACGACTGGGTATCCTGCAATAACACCGTTGTCCGTTGCCTCGCGAACGCCTTTTTCAATGGCTGAAATGTATTCTTTCGGAATGACTCCACCCACAATTTTATCTTCAAAAGTAATGCCATTTCCGGGAGGGGCAGGTTCAATTTCAAGAACAACGTGACCATATTGACCACGTCCACCAGTCTGCTTGACGTGGCGAAATTCTGCGCGTTCAACTGGACGGGTAATGGTTTCTTTGTAAGCCACACGAGGCCGTCCGACGTTTGCATGCACTCTAAATTCGCGTTTCATACGATCTACCAAAACTTCCAAATGCAATTCTCCCATCCCTGAAATAACAGTTTGTGCCGTGTTTTCATCTACGCGAATTTGAAAGGTTGGATCTTCTTCAGCCAGCTTTTGCAAAGCTTCGGACATTTTGTCCTGGTCGACTTTTGTCTTCGGTTCAATTGCTACAGAAATCACAGGATCTGGGAAAGAAATACTCTCTAAAACAACCGGATTAGCAGGGTCACACAAAGTGTGTCCTGTAAAAGTACGCTTAAGACTTAAGACAGCACCAATATCACCAGCAAGTACCTCGTTAATATCTTCGCGGTGATCTGCATACATGCGAATCAACCGCCCAATCCGCTCGGTTTCATCAATCGTGGAATTGTAGAGCTTGGCCCCTTTGACAAATGAGCCTGAATATACACGAAAATAAGCCAATCGCCCAACGTATGGATCTGTTACGATTTTAAAAACCAAAGCACTCAAGGGATCGTCATCATTCGGGTACCGTAAAATTTCAATGGCTTCATCATCGGGATCAAATGCTCGCACCGGAGGCACATCCAGAGGGGATGGCAAGTAATCCACTACTGCATTAAGCAGAGGCTGTACCCCTCGGTTTCGAAGGGATGTACCACATAAGACTGGAGTTGCTTTGCCTGCAATGACAGCGCGGCGCAGACCATTTTTTAAGTCTTCCTCTGAAATTTCTTCCCCTTCTAAATATTTCAAAGTTAGTTCGTCATCTGTCTCTGCAATCTGCTCAATCATTCGCTCGCGATATTCAGCGACTTCATTTCGCAAGTCTGCGGGGATTTCGACCTCTTTAGGCTCTGTTCCTAAATCATCTACCCACACAATGGCCTTTTGCGTGATCAAATCCACGATACCTGAAAAATTCGCTTCAACACCTATAGGATACTGAATTGCTATCGCATTTGCACCCAAACGCTGACGAACCATTTTGATTGTGTTTTCAAAGGAAGCTCCCACTCGATCCATTTTGTTCACAAAGGATATACGAGGGACACCATAACGATCAGCCTGGCGCCAAACCGTTTCACTTTGCGGCTCAACGCCTTGAACCGCGTCAAAAACTACCACGCCGCCATCTAATACACGTAAAGATCGCTGTACCTCGGCTGTGAAATCGATATGCCCTGGCGTATCAATAATATTGATCTGGTAACCATTCCAAAAGGTCGTTACTGCTGCTGAAACGATGGTAATTCCGCGCTCGCGTTCCTGTTCCATCCAATCTGTCACAGTAGTCCCATCGTCTACAGAACCAAGACGATGCGTTTTACCTGTATAGTACAGGATACGTTCCGTCGTGGTAGTTTTACCAGCATCAATATGAGCGATGATGCCTATATTTCTAAAGAGTTCAAGCGATTTTTCGCGAGCCATAAAAGTCTTAAATCCGATAGTGAGAAAATGCGCGGTTAGCTTCTGCCATTTTGTGGGATTCTTCACGTTTACGCACGGAAGAACCCGTATTATTTGCTGCGTCCATCAATTCTGCCGCTAGTTTCTGGGAAAATGAATTTCCAGAGCGCACCCGTGATGAAGCAATAAGCCACCGAGTAGCCAGAGCAAAACGACGATATTCGGGAACTTCCATTGGAACTTGATAAGTAGCACCCCCTACACGTCGTGGACGCACTTCCATAATAGGGCCAGCGTTCTTAAGGGCCAATTCAAACACTTCGAGAGGGTTTTTCTTGGTACGTTCCTGAATAATGTCAAAAGCATCATAAACCAGGTGAGCAGCAACACTTTTCTTACCGTTCTTCATAATTCGGTTAATGAAAGATTGTAATTGCATACTGTTGTAACGCACATCAGGGTCAACAATATTTCTTTCGGGCCGATTTCTTCGAGACATCCAATTACTCCATTTTTTCGCAATTGTGATAGAGCTTATTAGCGTGATGATGATAATCGCCGGTATAAACCGGCGATTTGTTGAAGGTTACTTGGGCCGTTTTGTGCCGTATTTTGAACGAGCCTGTTTACGATCATTAACGCCTGTTGTATCCAAACTACCTCGAACAATGTGATAGCGAACACCAGGCAAATCCTTTACACGGCCACCACGAATCATAACGACCGAGTGCTCTTGGAGCGTGTGCCCTTCACCAGGAATATAAGCGGTAACTTCAATCTGATTTGACAAGCGTACACGGGCAATTTTCCGTAAGGCGGAATTTGGCTTTTTGGGAGTCATTGTACGAACAATAGTACATACGCCCCGTTTCTGTGGAGCACCTTTGTCCTGGCGAATACGACGCTGCTTCATCGAATTAAAGATATATTGCAACGCTGGTGCTTTGCTTTTTACTCTTTTCTGTGAACGGCCTTTACGGACCAATTGATTAATTGTCGGCACTGATATCTCCATTTACTCAAAATAAATTTCATTTCGACTATCACTCATTAATTGAGGCCATCATTTTGATCTGATGGCCTCAATTTGTGTCGCTCACACTTTGTGAACAAAAGCACATACTAGTGGTTGGGTACGCAACAAAGGTCAATTTTACCGCCAGGAATAGGCCCCGTCAAGGTTAAACCTGTGCTGATTCTCGGCGATTTTCATTTCAAAATCTAATAGTTTCCACCCAGTTCTAATAACCCCGTACCTAGCCTCGGAGGACGCGAACGGTCTTCTTCTTTTCCAAATCGCACGATACCTGTTTCGGTTACAGCTTCAACTGCCAAGCCAAGGCTTTGCAATTCTTTTACTAACACTCTGAAAGATGCAGGAATTCCTGGCTCTTCAATCGCTTCACCTTTCACAATCGCTTCATAGGTTTTGACACGTCCCTGAACGTCGTCTGATTTAACGGTGAGCATTTCTTGAAGCGTATAAGCCGCGCCATAGGCTTCCAATGCCCAAACTTCCATCTCACCAAAACGCTGCCCACCAAATTGTGCCTTACCGCCCAAAGGCTGTTGAGTCACGAGGCTGTAAGGTCCTGTGGAGCGGGCATGTACCTTATCTTCGACGAGGTGATGAAGTTTCAGCATCGTCATCACACCAACGGTAACTGGCTGATCATAGGGATCACCCGTTTTTCCATCTCGTAAGATCTGTTTTCCTAATGTCGGAAGAGGTAAATTCTTTTCAAGCATAGCGCGTTGTGCTTGAGCACGTATTTCATCAGACGAAAGATCTTTTACATCAAAAGAGAGTTCTTCAAGCCATAAAGTCAGACAAGCTTCAACTGCATTTTCATCCTGTGATCGACGGACCTCTACAGAAGCGTCTCCCAGGTCTTCAAAAGCTAGCATTTTTTCTGGGTTATATCCCTTTTCTTTTAACCACTCGTGTAACACGGACCGCCGTGCGTAAATCTCATCTGATACAATGCTATAAACATCATACCCTCTATCTCCTAACCATGCTTCAAGGTACATATTTCGCACTTCATTATCATCTTTGAGAAAAGCCGGATCATAATCAAAGTCTTTAATCCATTCCCAGGCCCTCCCCCCTGCCTCCGTCCATGCTCGATCAACCAACCATGCACGAGCCAGTTCAGCTTCTATTTCTGCCTCGTTTGCACCATCGAAAACGGGATTAACCGCTCTAAAGCCAAGTTGTCTTGCAGCCCAACCCAAATGCGTCTCCAAAACCTGCCCAATATTCATACGACCGGGAACGCCAAGGGGGTTGAGGATAATATCAACCGGTGTCCCATCCTCCAGGAAAGGCATATCTTCCACAGAGACGACTTTTGAAATGACGCCTTTATTTCCATGACGACCTGCCATTTTATCCCCTGCTGTAGCTTTCCGGCGCTGGGCTACGTGTACACGAACCATCATATCCACCCCCGCCGAAAGATCACTATTATCATCTCTCGTAAATACCTGAACGTCTACAACTTTTCCACGTTCCCCATGCGGCATTTTCAGAGAGGTGTCTTTTACATCACGAGATTTTTCGCCAAAGATTGCCCGTAGCAGTCGCTCTTCTGGAGTCAATTCTTTCTCCCCTTTGGGCGTAATTTTTCCAACCAGGATATCACTTGGGCCTACCTCAGCGCCAATTCGAATGATCCCCATTTCATCCAGGTCTTTAATCGCATCTTCTCCAACATTCGGAATATCACGGGTGATTTCTTCCGGCCCTAGACGGGTATCGCGGGCCTCAATTTCATATTTTTCGATGTGGACAGAGGTGAAACGATCATCTTGAACCAAATGCTCCGATACCAAAATCGCATCTTCGAAGTTGCCGCCTTCCCAAGAAAGGAACGTCACAACCACATTTTGCCCAAGGGCCAATTCACCACTGTCAGTCGAAGATGAGTCGGCAACAATGTCGCCCTTCTTCACCCGTTGACCTTTATAGACCGCCGGGCGCTGATCAATACAGGTGCTTTGGTTTGAACGTTGGTATTTCCGCAAGAAATAAGAGCGCTCCTGACCATTATTTTCCCGAAGTACAATCCTATCGCCTGTTACTGCGACAACTTCACCGTCGCCTTCTGCGATGACTACCTGTCCTGAGTCTAGTGCTGCGAAATATTCCATCCCAGTAGATACACGAGGAATATCAGGAACAATAAGCGGAACGGCTTGTGCTTGCATGTTCGATCCCATCAACGCGCGGTTGGCATCATCATGCTCCAGGAACGGTATCAGTGAAGCACTGATACCGACGACCTGGTGGGGAGCAACGTCCATATAGTCAATATTCTCTGGGCCAGTGAACATGAACCCGGAATGGTAACGACAGGAAATGCGGTTACTCACAAACTCAAAATAGCGAGTCAAACGAGTATTGGCCTGGGCAATGTAAAATCGATCTTCTGAGTCGGCAGACAAATATTCAATGTCTTGGGAGATAAAAGGTTTTATCAAAATCTGTCGCCGTGGCAAATTCATAGCCGCTTCGACCATAGCATCGTCTACGCGATCACCTTGCTTACCAATGGTTTCACCCGAATTTGAATCGACGACATCTTCGCGCAATGCACGCCCGACCAACCGTGGGTCATCAGAGTATAAAGTGCGGTAGACACGCCGATAAGGCGTTTCAATGAAACCATACTCATTGACCTGGGCAAAAGAGGCCAGACGTCCAATGAGACCAATGTTCGGGCCTTCTGGAGTCTCAATGGGGCAAATACGTCCATAATGGGAATGGTGAACGTCGCGGACGTCGAACCCTGCGCGTTCACGGCGCAACCCCCCCGGCCCGAGGGCAGAAAGCGTTCGTTTGTGGCGTAACTCTGCAAGAGGATTGGTCTGATCCATAAATTGGGATAACTGGCTAGAGCCATAAAATTCCCGCAAAGCCGCTACAACCGGACGTATATTGATCAACGTGATGGGTGAAATTTGTTCTTGATCGCGAATGGACATACGTTCTTTAATTACGCGTTCCATTCGTCGAAGGCCAATACGAAGTTTATTTTGCACGAGTTCGCCCACTGTTTTGACACGGCGATTACCCAGGTGATCTACATCATCGGCAGGTTCAACACCATTGTTGATATTGATCATCCGGCGGAGCAGGCGGATGATATCCCATTTCGTAACTGCACGGTGTGCCAGAGGGACAACATCGTGTAAGTCGAGTTTTTGATTGAGTTTATAACGCCCAACACGTTCAAGATCGTAATGACGCTGATCAAAAAGCTGCTCCTGCAAAAATTCGCGCGCATTATCTAACGTCGCCGGATCACCAGGGCGCATCCGTTTAAAAAACTCGATCAGGGCAGCTTGAGCGACTGTTATTCCTCCGGTGGTATCCCATTCTGGTTCCTGTCGCAGGGTTGAGGCAATGAACATCCGATCTGGATTGTTGTCCACATCTTCGAAAAGCCCTAAAATCTCTTCATCCGTTCCTTCTTTGAGAATGGAGTCAACGACATTGTCATCCACAGCGGCCATAGCGCGCAGGAAAATTGTGACTGGAATAGTACGTTTCCGGTTAAATTTCAGTGTTAGATAATCTGTCTTACGAGTTTCAAATTCCATCCAGGCACCGCGATCGGGAATCAATTTCGCAGTTGCAAGCGGACGACCCGTCGCGCGATCCAGGGGAGCCTCGAAGTAAACGCCTGGTGAGCGAATAAGCTGCGAGACGACGACACGTTCCGTGCCATTAATAATGAACGTGCCTTTTTCGGTCATCTCGGGAAAATCCCCCAGGAAAATGTCTTGTTTGATAGGTTCAGGCACATCTGGCCCGGCAAGTAAGACCGAAACATATAACGGGCTGGCATATGTCAAGTCCCGTTCGACACATTCTTCAACCGTGTTTTTTGGTTCACCAAACCAATAGGTCAGACCCCATTGCTCAGAAATAGGTTCCCGGCTGGGGAAATATAACTTCATCCCCTTGTTATAAGATTCAATTGGGGATATTTCGTGAAATAAATCAGATAAACCTTCTCGCTTTAGGCGTTCAAAAGATTCAAGCTGAACTTCGATAAGATTGGGTAAGGGAAGCGCGACAGAAATACGGGAATAGGATTTGGTGGGCAATGAGGTTGCCATTAATTTTCTCCATCAATCTGAGGACTTAAACGAGAACACCCCTTGACTGTCCGTCAAGTAGGCAAAATTTAATTATACCTATTAACCAGGATATGGTCAAGAAAGCGAAAAAGATTTCTTACGATTTTCTAATTGACGCCCGCTACTGCTAATAGTATGATCATTTTACCTCAGGTTGGCCGGGTGATCGCGGCAGGGATTTTCCCTGTCGAGGAAAGTCCGCACTCCATAGAGCATGGCGCCGGGTAACACCCGGGATGGGGTAACCTATCAGACAGGGCCACAGAAACAGGTAGCCGTTTTGACGGTCAGAGTGAAAAGGTGGTGTAAGAGACCACCGGCGCAGGTGGTAACATCTGCGGCCAGGCAACCCCCACCAGGAGCAAGGCCAAGCAGGAACAAGGTGCTGCTCGTACCGTTTGAGTTCCGGGTAGGCTGCACGAGGCACATCGAGAGGTGTGTCCCAGATAGATGATCACCGGTGAAAACGTTGTTTTCGTACACAGAATGCGGCTTATAGGCCGGCCTGAGGTAAATTCTTTTATCCCGTCCCAAATTGTCTGTCCCCAGCATCTCCTAACCCTGGGACGATATAACCAATATCGTTCAAGTGGCTATCCACCGCGCCTATGTGAATTGGCACATCCGGGTGTTTCGCATGGAGGGCAGCGATTCCTTCCGGGGCAGCCAGGATCCCCACAAATTTGATCCGTTTTGCCCCCCAACGCTTGAGAATATCAATGGTCGCGACTGCCGAACCGCCTGTCGCCAGCATGGGGTCGAGTACCAAGCATACATTTACGGTCGGGGAAACAGGCAATTTGTTGTAATACTCCACGGGCTTAAGGGTCCGTTCGTCCCGGTATAGACCAATGTGCCAGACTTCCGCATTGGGGATCAATTCCCACACCCCTTCGACCATTCCCAGACCAGCCCTTAAGATAGGAATTAAGCCAATATTTTCGGTCAGTTCTACGCCCCTGGCAGTTCCCATAGGGGTTTCGACCGTTTTCGGAGTGGTCAGCAAATCCGCTGTGGCTTCATATGTGAGCAGCGCAGCAATTTCTCGCACCAATTCGCGGAATTTTTTCGGCTGCGTAACAACATCACGCAGTTTCGTCAACTTATGTGCAACTAATGGGTGGGAGGAGGGAAACAAATTGGACATCACATTCTCCAGGAAAGTTTTAAAAATTATACCCTTGTGAAACTTGATTTGTGCCTTCACGTTTCACGGATTATAATCTTTCCTATGACCGACCCCCAAGACCGACCATTGGATCCCAAATCAAAGCCCGATGACCGAGTGGATTATGCCCTGCGCCCCAAACTGCTCAAAGACTTGATCGGGCAGGAACTTGTCAAAGAAAACCTGCAAATTCTGGTAGAAGCGGCCAAAAAGCGCAAACAACCCCTCGATCATGTGTTGTTTTATGGCCCGCCAGGATTGGGAAAAACTACCCTCGCCCACGTTATGGCGAACGAAATGGGCGTCAATGTCAAAATCACCACAGGGCCGGTCATCGAACGGCAGGGCGACTTGGCAGCGCTCCTCACCAACCTTCGCGCACACGACATTCTTTTTATAGATGAGATTCATCGTCTTAGACAAGCTGTCGAAGAAGTTCTCTACCCTGCAATGGAAGATTTCGCTCTGGACATCATGATTGGCAAAGGTCCAAACGCGCGCTCCATCCGGCTCAAACT
>DATDOR010000240.1:0-2255 GCA_035293165.1 Anaerolineales bacterium
TTGTCGTATAGGGCGCAGTGGTGGTAGAAGTCGGCGCGGAGGGTGAGGACGATGGTTAAGACCCCTAAGACCCCAGGGGGTTTTGAGCTGGGATCCCGGCCTGAAGGGTTATCGGTGAAAACCCCTGGGGTCTCTCCCTGAAACGCAGCGTAAAGCAAATTGTCAATAAACGTCTTGCGTTCAGCAAGGTCTTTGCAAGCGGTGAAGAGTTCTTCGAATTGGTCAACGACGAGGAGGAGGTGAGGTAAAAGGTGGGGTGGACTTCGCAAGTCCACCCCACCTGAGCCTGAAGCGGTCTGCTGTTTGAGGAACCGCGACGCGGCGATGTCGAGACTGCGAGGGTCTTTTGAAAAAGCATCTTGTCTCTGCAGAACGGCCAGGTCGCCCTCGGATGGGTTGGTGAGGGTGACGGCGAGTTCTTTGAGCGGGTGCGCGGTGGGGGTGATAACGCGGGTGACCCAATCCGGGTGTTCGGCGAGGAGGGCGGGGATGAGGCCCGCGCGAGCGAGGGAGGATTTGCCGGAGCCGGACGCACCGACGATGGCGAGGTAGTTTCCTGCATTTCCACCCTCACCCCTGCCCTCTCCCTGCCAGGGAGAGGGAGAAATGCGTTGGACGAGTTCGGTGGTGAGGGTTTCGCGGCCGAAGAAGAGGGGGGCGTCCTGGACGTCGAAGTAGCGCAGGCCCTTGAAAGGGGGTTCGCCAGGCGCAGGGGCGTCGCTGGCGGGGGAGATGATTTGTTCAATTTTTTCGGCGAGCGGGGGATAGGCTGTGGCCAGGACATCCACCGGGGATAGGAAGGCAGCGCGAACGGTGGCGCTGCGGTCGGCTTCCATGATCATGCCGACGACTCCGCCCAGGCGTTCGTCCCATACCGGCCCGCCGCTGAAACCGGGCTGGATGAAGTAACCGCTCTGTTCGGTGCTTTCGATTTGCTGCCACCCGCCTGCTTTCGCACCCAAAATGCGTCCGGTAGCCCAGGTGCCGTTTTCGTGGCCTTTGGGGAAACCGAAGGCACGGAAGGTGTGATGCCAGAGATCGGTGGATTGGATGAGGCGGGCGGGAGCAGCGTCAGTCGGGGCAAGGGATGTGAGTTCGAGCACGGCGACATCCCCCTGGCCTGGCTGGGGAGGTTCCCAGGCTACCACGCGGGCGGTCAGGGTTTCGTTGGGAGCAACCAGGGGGAAGTCGAGGGTTAGTTCGCCCGGCGGGGGGGTTTCAGAATAAGCCTTCAAGTCCATCGCGCTCACAACCACATGTGCACAGGTCAGCGCGTGGGTATCGTCCGTCAAAAAGCCTGCGCCGACGGCAAGGCCGTGTGCATTGAAAATGCGGATGAGATGAGCTTCGTGTGGTTGAGGCATTCCGTCCTTCCCATTGGAGAGACACCGGGTTTTCGCCATTGAAGTCAAATGTCCAACCAAAAAATAGAGTATATATGGGAAAGAGTCCCATTTTAGAAAGAAATACCCGGTTTCTTACTATCCTGTAGTTTATTCCCATACCCCTTGCGTGTCAAATGTTTGACTGGTGTAGCAGCAATTTTGCTAATGGACGAACGGCGTTCCTTGTACGACTCCTATAAAACCGGCTTAATCCTAAAAAGGAACGCCGTTCGTGGTTGCGTATTCAAACTGAGAATTACTGCCTGCGTGGTGTATAATACCCCAGACGAAACCTTTCGGAGCTTTCATGACTGAACCCATCTCTCTTTCTCTCTCTGGCCGCGTCGCGGTCGTCACCGGCGGCTCGCGCGGGATTGGGCGCGCGATTGCGCTCGAACTGGCCCGACGCGGGGCGGCGGTGGTCGTCAATTACAACCGTTCCCCCGACGCGGCGAATGAAGTCGCCAGCCAGATCGAGGCGGGCGGTGGCAAGGCGATTGCGGTGCAGGCCGATGTGGGCGTCATGGAACAGGCGCAAAACCTGATCAACGCGGCGATCAAAGACCTGGGCGGGCTGGATATTCTGGTTAACAATGCCGGGATCATCCGCGATGGCCTGATCATGATGATGAAGGAAGAGGATTGGGACGCGGTGCTGACCACGAACCTGAAAAGCACGTTCAATTGCTCAAAGGCGGCGGTACGCTACATGATGCGGAAACGTTACGGGCGCATTATCAATATCAGTTCGACATCCGGCCAGATGGGCAATCCTGGACAGACCAACTACTCGGCCTCGAAGGCCGGGCAAATCGGATTTACCAAATCCCTGGCCCGGGAAGTTGGCTCCCGCAATATCACGGTCAATGC
>DATDOR010000241.1:0-2481 GCA_035293165.1 Anaerolineales bacterium
AAGAATATATACCGTCCACGCCCCATCGCATCTTCGACGTTGTCGCCGAAGATCCATAGATAGAGCATGTTCCCCCCAATGTGCGCCAATCCCGCGTGCATGAACATGCTGGAAAACACATCCAGCACATCGCCGATGTCAATGCCGCTCGTCACCCGTGCAGGGATGAGCGCAAACTGGTACACAAACGAATCCTGGCTGGAACCCAGCATCACTTGAAAAACAAAGACCAGGATATTAATCGCAATCAAAATGTAATTGACGACTGGCGTCCGAGAAGAGGGGTTATCATCGCGGAGGGGGAGCATAGCACCATCCTTAATTCAGGTCTCACGGTTCACAGAACGTGTTTCAAGTTATACTATACCAGATGTCCTATCCTGTGTGCGAAGTTCATTATCTGGGATTAATCCCCTACCAGCAGGCCTGGGATTTGCAGGCTAAAATCGCCGCCGATGTCGCGCGCGGCGAGCGTTCTCCCACGCTGCTCCTTCTCGAACATTCCCACACCTACACCTTCGGGCGACGCGGCCACACTGAAAACCTGCTCTGGGACGAAGCTGAACGCACCCGGCGCGGCGTAGAAGTTCACTGGGTAGATCGCGGTGGGGATGTGACCTATCATGGGCCGGGGCAGTTGGTCGGGTATCCGATCATTCCCCTTGCGACCCCTTCCTTGCGAGCGGAGAATGGGTCAGGGAATGGCCTCCGTGCCGACTACTTGGGCTATGTCCGCAAGCTAGAAAAAGCGCTCATCAACACCCTTGCCGAACTCGGCCTTGCAACCGGTCAAATCCAGGGGATGACCGGCGTATGGGTGCAGCCGGATGTAGCTGCCCGCTGCCCGCACTGCCCCCCCGCCTCAAAGAAAACCCCCTCCAAAATCGCCGCGATTGGCGTCAAAGTGGATGCGAAAGGCATCACCCGGCATGGATTTGCGCTTAATGTGAATACCGACATGGAATACTGGAGCGGGATCATCGGCTGCGGGTTGGATGCCCCGGTCATCAACCTGGCCGATTTGTTTCAGGAGCCACCAGACATGGAACGCGTCATGAAAACGTTCGTACAAGCCTTTGGGGAAGTGTTTGGATATGAAACGGTAATCAGTGGACTGTCTCCAGTATTTAGTTTGCGAACTGACCACTGACCACTACTGGTTACTAACCATGACCCTCTACGACATTCTCGGCCTGCCACGCGACGCTACCCCGGGAGAAATCCGGGCAGCCTACCGCGCGCTTGCCAAGCAGTACCATCCCGATCTGGTGCAGCAAGCCGATGGAGACACCCGAAAACTGGCCGAAGAACGCCTCAAAGCCATCAACGAAGCCTACACCACGCTCAGCGACCCCATAGCGCGGGAAAAATACCACCAGGTGATGTGGACCAGCCGCGATCCGGCCCGCAAATATCAAAAAATCTTCCCCCCGCGCAGAACGGCCCCCTCCGCCAACGGAAAAGGCAGGGGGGAGAAAGCGACTGACCCGGCTGCTCACATTCTCATCCAGTTGCAAGCCATCCGGTCTGATCAAGAATTCATGGCGCAACGGCAGTACGTCAAACGCCGCCGGTTTATGGGAGGCGCCCTCCTCAGCACTCTGATCATCTTCTTTTTCATGTGGATGGAAAATGTCGCTCTCAGCACCACCACCTACGACCTCATCCCCCGCCTGGGCAGTTTTCTGTTCACCTTTCTTAGCAGTGAACTGATCGCTTTGCCCATCATCATCAACGCGAGCGCGATGCGTATCCCCCGCTATCCGGGAATCAGCAGCCCGATCGGGTTCTCCCTCGCCGTTTTTGTCGGGAGCACGCTGGGCTGCACCGCTATCGTCGCCCCCCGCACCCTCAATCCCATTGCTTCCTCCGCTTTTGTGGCCGGTGGCCTGACCATCTCCCTGGCACTCCTGGTTCACGTTTACTTCATCCGCCGTCTATCTCATCTGCAAGAAATTCTCTTTATGGAAGAACAAGACGACCTCAAGAAACGCATACGTCTCCTTGAACGCCAACTCAACGAAATTCGACAAAAAGAAAGTTAACAACTCAGGCTAAAGCCTGGGAATTCCCGAAAAAAAGGTGTGTGGGGGATGTACATCCCCCACACACCTTTTTTCGGCTTTTTTCCACTCAAGACTGAATGGTTACACAGAAAGCAAATTACCTGTTCAAGAAGGAACCCTATGGCTGCCGAAGAACGAACCTACAAATCCCTGAGAGACGCCCTGCCCGAAGCCGGGGTGGTGCACCGTTTAAACCTCAGCAAACAAAACTTGAAGGCTGTCCCCCCTGGGATTGGCAAACTGCCCAATCTGTATCACCTCAACCTGAGCCACAACCAGTTACGCGAGTTGCCCGCCTTCCTTTTCACTCTCTCTAAACTCGAAGAAGCCCTCTTGCAAAACAACCGGCTCACCCAACTGCCCGCCGAAATCAACCAACTGTCTCATTTACGGGAACTCTACCTGGGCGAAAATC
>DATDOR010000242.1:0-4921 GCA_035293165.1 Anaerolineales bacterium
GGATCGAACAAATCAATCGGGCGGTCGGCCTGAGCGAATGCAAAGGAGCTTCACCAAAACCATCTAGGTCTTTTGCAAGCAGTTGAAGGATATTAACTCGCTTCTTAAGGTGCAGAATGTGGGATTCAACGGTATCGCGCAATGATCCAGCGGGATTATCAGCCTCAACAACCGCGCGCCGTAGGTGTTTTCATAGGTGAGAGGTATCAGGACAGGGTTGGATGATCAGAAGGGTCGTTTGACCGCCCGTTAAGGGAAGGAGGACGAGCTCTCCGGTAGTTTCGTAAACAAGGGAAGTTCCATCTGGCGCGGTGATGGCAATGGTGTCGGGGAGGAGAATAAGTTCGCCTTCCGTATCCTCAGGGGCTTGTATCGTGAGGGTGGTCTGGCAGGCTGCGGTTTGCCAGGAGATTTGAAGGATACCGTTTGGTAGGGGGAGGGTGCTTGAAAGGGTGTCGAAGGTGCCGAGGATGGGAGTGGCTCGCCAGGAATTAAGGCTGGTTTGCTGCAAGCCTGCGACGTGAGTGGTGAGAAACCAGGTGGGTGCGCCGCCCCAACCGTGTGAGAGGCTGGTTTGGTGATCCTGGTTGGAGTCGAAACGTTCCCAGAGGGTGGTGGCCCCGTTGTCGAGCAGGTAGCCGTAGTAGAGGTGGATCAGGTCGAGGGCATCCTGGATTCTGCCGGCCTGGGCCAACCCTTCCAATATCCAGTACATACCGTAGATGCTGATGTGGGCGGTGGCGGGGTCGTTGGGGATCAGAGCGAGGAGGCTGTCCGCGACGAAGGGTTTTTCTTCGTCGGGGACGATCCCATATGCCAGTGCCCAGGCCTGGGCTTGCACACTTGGCAGGAGAAGTTGATCCTGATAGAGCGTAGCGGCATACTGGTGAGTCAGGGGATCGTAGAGGTTCAGGTTGATTTCCTCGCGGATGCTGGTCGCGGTCGTGGCCCATTGGGTTGCCTGTTCTCCGTCCCCTATATAATCGGCTACCCAGGCCGCGCGGAGGAGGGTTTCGTAATAGAGACTGTTGAGCGCGGTAGATTGTCCATAACGATCAAAGAAACTGTACGTGTCAATATAGGCAGTTTGGGACCAGTGATTCTGCGGGAGGTCGAGCAGGCCAGTCTGGGGGTAGGTTTGAGCGACGAGGTAGTCCATGAAGTGCAAAAGGGTCAGGTAGTGAGCGGAAGCAAAGGCGCGGTCATCCGTGCGGAGCAGGTATTCCTGCAAGCTGTGTGCCCAAAGCATGCCGTAGTCAAGCATGTAAACGCCAAGCGCGTTGCCGTTGGGAGACATAGCGACCGGGCGGCCATCTGTGAAACCCTTTGCCATGATTTTTAGTCCCCGGCGTAAGAGCGATTGGTCGCCAAAAGCCACCTGGTTGATGTGGTCTACCACGTAGGCATCGCCCCACCATTGACCGCGTTCCCGCCAGGGGTCGGCGTAGGCGTCGAGCATGTTGATCGCAGCCGTGTCAACTCCCAGTTGCCAGATTTGATTCAGGCGGAAGTCAGAGGAGGTAAATGTACCATTTTGGGTGATGGGGTAGCGTTCTTCGAGCACTTGCAAGTCTTGGAAGCTGACCGGGCCACTGCCCCAGATGGCGATCAAGATATAACGACCTGCGCGGGCATCGAGCGTGGTAAGTTTGTGGGCGTTGCCGTCCAGGATCCACGAGTCGGTCTGATTCCAACCGGGGAACAGGGAACCAGGAAATGGCAGGGGACGGGTGGTGTTATCGAGCAGACGCTCACTCCAACCGATATCTACAACTGTTCCGGCTGGGCCAGTCACATAGGCAGATATTCGCCCATGAACGACGCGCGGCATTTCCAGAACAATGTACGCAGGGAATTGTGTGACATTTAGGAGGCCGTTCTCCTTAGTGATGACATCCGGTGCGCCGACATATTCGGTTAGCAGGAGGCGCCTTCCGGCATGTAAGCCTTGTTGAAAGGGGCTTGTATCCCACAATAAATTTGCAGAAGAACGATTAAATGTGAACCCCTCGGATGGGAGCTGCTGAAGCAGTAATTCGTGAGGTCCAGTGTCTACATCCAACGAAGCGGTTTGGACATCCGGGCGGTTGGTCGGGGCAGGCTCCCAAGTGAGTGGTATGCCATCAAGGAAAATCGTGGGGGCAGGAATGTTTGGAGCAAAAAGCCGTTCCAGGGTCAGTACCGTCGAATCAAGCGCCGTGAAATTCACCTGGTAAGGATCGGGAAACGGCGGAACGATTTCGGTTGCCACCATTCCCGGAGAGAGATGTCCAACATCCAGAATCGTATAGGGGATAGCTTGGGTGGTCAGGGGCGAGATCGAACGCGGACGACATTCCGCCCCGCCCTGGCTCAAAGGGAGATTCACCGCGTTTTGCCAGGATTGGTCGTCGAAAGCAGGCTGGGTCCAGCCCCAGGGGAATTCACGAAAATCCATCAATTCCGTAAATCCAATCAATTGCCCGGGATGCACCAGAGCGGCTTGCGCTTGCCAGGCAGTGGACACCAACGTTTTCCAGTGTGGCCCGGTCCCTTCCAAGATTTGATACAGTTGGTTGTTCTCTCCGATGATAACAGCCTGAAGATAGGGGGTCGTCGACTCGGATCTTCTTGAGTCGGGGGACCACTGGACCAGGACCGCAATTTGATGGGTTCCTGTCCCCAAGGGTTCCAGCGGGTAAATGTCGTATTCATGGTATGTGGTAGTAAAACGTGTCGGCCCACGCCCAAGCCACTGTCCGTCTATCCAGACTTCGTACCGCGTGTCCGCAAAAATATGCAAACGGATATTTTCTACCTGGCTCGGGCGGGAGAAGGTGGCCCGAAACAGAACAACTTCGTGCCCCAACGGGGGGTCATTGTCTACCCAGATCGGATCCGACGACAGGAGCAGAGGAGTTGTTCGGTTAATCAGTGGAAAAAAGAGTTGATAACTATTCTCTTCCGCATTTGCCCTGAAGGTCAGTGCATTGCCCCCCAACAGCCATCCAAGACAGATAAAAACGAGAAAGCGGAGGCATAATCGTAACTCACGAGGAATCATAACATAATACGTTGGATGAACAAACATCCGGCGCATGATGGGGTGTGAGCCCTGAAAATGGTTAATGTGAGATCACGGCATAAATCGGCGAAAAGGTCGCCGTGAATTGGTAGTTGTTTCCGACAACGATTGGCGTGATCGCATTTCCATCCCGATCAACTGCTCCTAAGAATTTATCTTGTGGTACCGTGAAAGGGATACTAGCATCCAATTCTGTCCAAACGACGTTGATGATTTCCGTTGAATTGCTAAAAGCGTAGGCTTCGATGCCGTCTCCATAGTTGATAGGATGGCTATAGGTTGCGCCAGAGGTCTGAGCGATTAGCGTTTGATAGGAAACAAAGGAGGGCCGTGGCGTACTCCCATCCAACAAGCCCATACTCCGCCACCCCGGGCCATTGAGGGTATACCAGACAAAACTTTCAAGATTGGCACCCATTGCACGTACCGCCAGCCGCACAATCATATCCGCCTGAAAATCCAAGAAATCAGGCCCTGGAGTGGGGACGCAGAAACTAAAGTCATCCCGGCATCCAACCCCGATTTCATTGACGGACAGGGTTTTTGTAACGCCAAATTCTTGCATCAGGGCGCGCAGGTAATTCGCTTTTCCGACCATGCCGCCACCCCAATCGAGCCAGGGGCCAGCCAGTTGTGATTCGGGGTCCGTAACGATACCATAATAGAGCGTATGGGCATGGTATGGGACGACATCGAAATAAGGGGCCGCCCCGGCGGATAGAACCCCGCGCAAGAAATTTTCAGGTTTGCCGAGGGCCGGGTTGGTCGTGTTTGGAGAGGCTAACAACAGGCCGCCGATCCAAACCCGTGCGTCTGGATTAGCAACTTTAATGGCATTGCCAACCACTTTGATCATTTCGCCATAGTGATCCCCACCATAATAAGCCAAATCAGAGATGTCACCCCAACAGCCATATACACTGTTTACAGGAATAAGAACCGGATCTACATCTACTTCATTGCCCAATTCCCAATCTTTTACGTTGAACTCCGGCGTTTTATATTTTTGTACGAGCGCAATGGCAAAATTAGCAAAATCATCATACTTATCAGGCTTTAGGGCGCTGCAAGAATTAGGAACAATGGTGGCCCAGGTTGGATAATCATCCACAATCACAATGGGTTTGGCGCCTGCCGCACGGATAGCTCTTAGTTCATTTTCAAACCCCTCTAACAGGTTCCACTGAATTGGGTCACCTTCTTGGGGCTGTAAGGCCTTCCAGGAAATACGTTCATTTAAGCGAACCCACGTAGACTTAAGATTTTGCATTTGTTGGTTATGGACGGTTGACGCTGCAAGGGAAAGAGTGCTCTCAATAGCAAACGGCGCGGTCCAGGGGGAGTATCTATTAACAACCGGAAGATGAAATTCTGTTCCACCGGTTGGTGAGGAAAAATTATTCGCGTCTTTGCTGTGTGAACTTACTTGAAAAGTAGTTCCCAGGGTAACCATTAGAAGGATGATGAAAATCCATGTTGTGAAACGGGGTATTCTATGCATAAATAAACCTCTTTAGAAGATGTTCCAGAATCTGATTAAGACACAAGGGTTGGTTAGGCTGATTGCTCCAAAGCCTGAAAACCTACATTTTACATGCTAAATTGATTTTTGTTAATATTACCCCACATATTGCAGTAAAGAAATTGTTGCACTTCTTGGTGTACCTTGTAGCTTTATTTGGAGATTCAAATTTTATTCTTCACCCTGAAACAATTTCTGTCGCCGCCACATAACAAGCGGACCCAGCAAACGGCGTGCAAGGTAACGCAGGGTAATAATCGAAAACCAACTCCCCCCCTCCCGGCGATGAACTCGCAACATTTCCGGCCAGCAGCGATTATCTGCTATGATAGTTT
>DATDOR010000243.1:0-2830 GCA_035293165.1 Anaerolineales bacterium
GGGGTTGGATGTGGTGATAGCAGCCTTGCACGTGAGCCTGCGCCAGCCCCGCGCGCAAATCACCGAGCGGTTATTGAACGCGATCCGTAACCCGCACGTGGACATCATCGGCCACCCGACCGGGCGGCAAATCCCCGACCGGGAAGCCGCTGATCTGGACATGGACGCGGTGCTGGCCGCCGCAAAAGAAGCGGGCGTCGCGCTGGAGATCAACGCCAACCCGCGCCGCCTGGATTTGAACGATGTGTACGCCCGCCGTGCGAAGGAGATGGGGATTCCGTTGAGCATCAACACGGACGCGCATTGGCCGGAGCAGTTGGATTTGCTGCATTTTGGGGTGGCGGTGGCGAGGAGGGGGTGGGTAGAGGCTAGGGAGGTAGTGAATGGGTGGGATTCTGAGAAGTTGTTGAATTGGTTGGAACAAAGAGGAAGTTAAACACGGAGTCACGGAGCACACGGAGATATTTCTTAAAAAACTCTGTGCTCTCCGTGTCTCCGTGTTGAAAGGATGCATATTCTCTAACACGGAGTCGCAGAGATGTTGTTTGAAGAAAAATTGACGGAGAAGATGATTGGGGCGGCGATAGAGGTGCATAAGGCGTTGGGGCCGGGGTTGTTGGAGTCGGTATATCAGACTTGTCTGGCGCGGGAATTTGCCTTACAAGGCATCACGTTTGAACAGGAAAAAGCGCTGCCGGTGGAATACAAGGGGGTCAGGTTGGAATCGGGATTGCGGATGGATTTTGTGGTGGCCGAGAAAGTGGTGGTTGAATTGAAGGCTGTCGAACGGCTTTTGCCCATCCATGAAGCGCAATTGTTGACTTATCTCAAGCTGTCCGGTTATCAAATCGGTCTTTTGATTAATTTCAATGTGGTTTTGCTGAAAGATGGACTTGTGAGGAGGGTTGTTTGATGTTTTTTATTTCAACACGGAGTTCACGGAGAACACGGAGAAATTTCTAAAAAAACTCTGTGCTCTCCGTGTCTCCGTGTTTTAATCATCCAAACTGGTTTATTACCATGCCTATATATGACAACCCATTCTGGAGGCTCCATGACCGACTCTTCTTTTTCTCACCCTATTGACCAGCGTTTTGATCTGGCCCATGCCACCCGAAGTGAATTCGTCAATGCGTTAATCCATCTCTACCGCGGTGAACTCGGCGAAGCGACCGCCTGGCGGGGCCGGATTGACACGACTTCGCATTGGGCCATTGTCCTCAGCGCCACCGCGTTGAGCTTTGTCTTCAGCGATAAGAGCAGCGAACGACACGTACTCATCCCCATCATCAGCCTGTTCTGCACCTTTCTCCTGGCGATGGAAGCCCGGCGTTATCGTTTCTTCGATATCTGGCGTTCACGCGCCCGCATGATTGAGATCAACTTCTACCGGCCTTTGTTGGCCGGAACAAAGCCGCCCATGCCAGATTGGGCTGACCGGCTGGCGTATGATATGGAATGGCCCCGTTTCCACATGCCCTGGTGGGAAGCCTTTGGCCGGCGACTGCGGCGAAATTATCTGGGAATATATGGCGTCCTGTTTGGGAGTTGGGTGGTGGTGTTGATGACCCATCCGACCTCCACCACTTCCCTGGCGGAAATCATCGCGCGCGCGGCCATTGGTCCCTTGCCCGGTGAACTGGTCTGGACCGGGATGGTGACCTTCTATGCCGGGTTGATGGCTGTGGGGGGGTACAGCTTTTGGACAAGCCGTATGAAAAAGGGCCTCCCCGCTGGGCATCCTGGACGCCTGACGCTTGGACATCATGACGAGGTGTGAGGGAACCTGATAGAAACGGGTGCCGCATCCGCAGTTTTACACAAGACCTGGCAGGTTTTATTGGGCACCTTGGTGATCCCCTAAAACACCAAGAAACCGGGTTTTTCCTTTGCGAATGGTGATAAGAGACGCAATGGATGCGTTTGCAAACGGTGTGACTGTTTGAATAGGCAAAAACCCGGTTTCGATCTTGCAAATGGAGATACTGGGTGGAAGCGATGAAACCCGGTTTTTGCCTGATGAACTATAGGATAAAATCGTAGAGGAAGTACTTCTAACTCAAGACACAATTAGGACAAGTAAAACCGGGTTTCTGCCCGACTAACCAGCACTATCCCCATGCGTAAAGTTCCCCTCATTCCAGGCCACTACTACCACATCTACAACCGGGGCGTAGACCGCGGAAACATCTTCTTCAAACGCAAAAACTGGGCCTTCTTCCTGGAACGTTTCCGCCAATACTGCACCCCGGAACGAGCCAGCATCATTGCCTATTGTTTGATGCCCAACCATTATCATCTTCTCATTCATATCCTTCTCGACTCCTTTGGTGAGAAAGTCATGCAACCCTTCACGGTTTCCTTTACCAAAGCCATCAACAACCAACAAAGCCGCGTGGGGCCGCTTTTTCAAGGGCCATTTCAAGCCAGCCTGATAGACAATGATGCTTATTTGATACATTTCACCCGTTATATCCATCTCAACCCGGTTGCTGCTGGATTTGTCGGCCACCCCGAAGAAAGGGAATTTTCCAGTTACCAGGATTACCTGGGGATTCGCAATGGCACATTGCCACATTCAGATGCCATCCTGGGCATGTTCCCCGACCGCGCAGAATACCGGGTCTTTGTCGAAGCGCAGACGCGGGATTTTTCACCGATTTCTCATTTATTGTTCGATTGACGAGCGCAGAAACCGGGTTTTACCCATTCGCGGACGAGTAACCTATGCAAGATCATAATCAAGGACGCCGACCCGACGAATTCCCAGCAGTTGTTGGGGTTGTTGGGGTTGGGGTTCTTTAGGAATCGGCGGGGAGGTCTCCAGATT
>DATDOR010000244.1:0-7322 GCA_035293165.1 Anaerolineales bacterium
GGCACGGAGTTCATCATAGGTTTTCCAGAAACCAACGGCCATGCCCGCCGCATAAGCTGCGCCGAGGGCGGTGGTTTCAGCAACCTTGGGGCGAATGACAGGAACGCCCAGAATGTCGGATTGGAATTGCATAAGCAGTTCGTTGTAGACCATGCCGCCGTCTACTTTGAGGGCCGTGAGATCAACGCCAGAGTCCTTGTTCATGGCATCCAACACCTCGCGAGTCTGGAAAGCGGTGGCTTCGAGGGTCGCGCGGGCGAAGTGGCCTTTGGTCACGTAGCGGGTCATGCCGACGATGGCACCCCGCGCGTCACTCTTCCAATACGGAGCAAACAAGCCGGAGAAGGCGGGGACGAAGTAGATGCCGCCGTTGTCTTCGACGGTTTTGGCGAGGGCTTCGACGTCGGTAGATTTCTCGATCATACCGAGGTTGTCCCGCAGCCATTGCACGAGGGCGCCGGTGATGGCAATAGAACCTTCGAGGGCATACACGGCGGGTTGATCGCCGATCTTGTAGCCAAGGGTGGTCAGCAAGCCGTTCTTGGATTGGACCGCTTTCGTACCGGTGTTGAGCAGCATGAAGCAGCCCGTCCCATAGGTGTTCTTGGCTTCACCGGCGTCATAGCAGGCTTGCCCAAAGAGAGCGGCTTGTTGGTCGCCGAGGTCGCCTGCGACAGGGATGCCACCCAATGCGCCGACGGCTTCGCCATAGACTTCGCTAGAGGCTTTGATGGCGGGAAGCATGGCCTTCGGAATGCCCATGATGCCGAGGATTTCGTCATCCCAGTCCAGGGTGTCGAGGTTCATCAGCATCGTGCGGGAGGCGTTGGTCACGTCGGTGACGTGCGCACCCCCATTCGGCCCACCAGTCAGGTTCCAGATCACCCAGGTGTCAATATTACCAAAGATCACTTCGCCTTTTTCGGCTCTGGCGCGGACACCTTCTACATTGTCCAGAATCCACTTGACTTTCGGGCCGGAGAAGTAGGTTGCCAGGGGCAGACCCACTTTCGGGCGGAAGCGATCCTGGCCCCCGTTGGCGGCGAGGTCGTTGCAGATTTTGTCGGTGCGGGTATCCTGCCAGACGATGGCATTGTAGACGGGTTTGCCGGTGGCTTTTTCCCAGAGAACGGTTGTCTCACGTTGATTGGTGATACCGACCGCGGCGATGTCTTTCGGGTCAACATTTCCTTTTTTGAGGCCACCCCGGACGACATCCTGGGTGCGAGACCAAATCTCCAGCGGGTCGTGTTCGACCCAGCCGGGTTTGGGGTAGATTTGTTCATGTTCCATTTGGTCAACGGCGACGACATTTCCACCATGATCGAAAATCATGAAGCGGGTGCTGGTCGTCCCCTGATCAATTGCAGCAGCATATTTAGCCATTTTATTTTCTCCTGAAGGAATAATTGTTTACGGTTATTTTGAAGTGAATATATCTGAAGCAGCCCGTAGGAGTAGATAGGAAGAAGTTGCGCCGGGGTCTTGGTGCCCAGCACTGCGTTCACCAAGATAACTCGCGCGGCCTTTTCGAGCAACGAGCGGGATGGTGTCTTTCATCCCCTGTTCTGCCGCTGCGGCGGAGGTCTGGAGAGCAGCGTCCAAAGATGTACCATTCTCTACGGATTGCTTGAGCGAGTTGAGCGCAGGGGTTAAGGCGTCCACCATCGTTTTGTCTCCGATTTCAGCTCTTCCACGCATGACAACCCCATTAAGAGCGGCTTCAATGGCTTCTGTCCATTCTTCGAGGTCAAGTTCCATCTTTCCAGTCGTAGACATTCCTGCGCGGAGAAACAGCGTTCCGTAAAGCGGACCCCCGGCTCCTCCGACCGTCGAGAGTAGAGTCATCCCAACGGTTTTGAAAATCGTGCCAATATCTTTATCTGCCAATTCTGGCATCTTCTGCATCACAGCCTTAAAACCGCGATCCATGTTGATCCCGTGATCTGCATCTCCGATAGCAGAGTCCAGTTCAGTTAGGTATGCCCGATTTTCAACGACAATGCCCGCGTAGGTCTTTATCCAGTCCAGAATCCCATCTCGGCTGATTCCCATTGATTCACTCCATAGATAGATTAGAGGGGGCCAGGAATCCCGACCCCCATTCATCACTAGACACCCCAGCGCAGCCCTGGGGTTTTGACCGGTGCATCCCAAAACTTGAGAATTTCTTCGTCTGCCTTGAGCAGGGTAATGCTCATGCCTTGCATCTCAAGCGATGTGATGTACGGGCCGATCAGGTTACGCACAATGGTAAGCCCTTTTGTGGTGCACACCTCAGTTAATTTGCGGTAGACCGCGTAGAGTTCGGAGACCGGCGTGCCACCCATGCTGTTCACAAAGGCAATGACCTGATCACCAGCCTTGAAGGGTGGGTCTGTGAGTTGGACATCTTTCCAGGTGCCGTCGTGCCACTCACGCACGGTGCGCGTGTAGGCGCCATCTTCGATGATGCTCAAGGCCATCATTTCGGTGATTTCATCGGCTGCTTTCATCTTCATGCGCTGGCTGCCCGGTTCCCCATGGATGCCGATCCCGATTTCCATCTCGTCCCCCGGAAGATCGAAAGTTGGTTTTCCGGCGGCTGGAACCGTGCACGAGGTGAGGGCCACGCCCATGGAGCGTCCGTTGATGTTCACTTTCCGGCAGACGTCGGAAACTTGTTTGAGGTTGTATCCTGCCTCGGCAGCCGCACCACTGATTTTCTCTGCCAGCACCGTTGTACCAACACCACGACGTCCAGCAGTGTATAAACTATCCTTCACAGCGACATCGTCGTCGATCAGAATGTTTTGGACTTCGATCCCTTCGGCAATCGCCAGTTCAGCAGCCATTTCAAAGTTCATTACATCGCCGGTGTAGTTCTTGACGAGGAAGACAACTCCAGCACCCCCGTTCACCATTTTGGCTGCTTCGTGCATTTGATCAGGGGTCGGCGACGTGAAAACCTCGCCGGGGCAGGCTGCGTCCAACATTCCCATGCCGACAAACCCGCCATGCATGGGTTCGTGTCCACTTCCCCCGCCGGAGACCAGGGCGACTTTGCCTTTCACCGGTGCATCCGCACGGTAGACGAAGTTTGGCCCGAAATGTACCTTAAGTAGATCGGGGTGGGCTGTCGCCATTCCCTGCAATTGTTCGGTGACAACATTCTCTACTTGATTGATCATTTTTTTCATCTGACACTCTCCTTAAGCCTCCGCTTTCAGGCCAGGGGTGATGAAGAAATCATACAGGTAGACTGCCAAAGCACCACCAATAAGCGGGCCAATGATAGGGGCAACAAGCCAATAAAGGCCATCAAACAACCCTTGTGTACCGACAACTAATCCTAACAGACGAGGTCCAAGATCACGAGCAGGATTAATGGCGTAACCACTGGGGCCGCCCAGAGTCAAGCCAACCATAACGACAACCAGGCCGACAATCAGGCCGCCTAAATGTCCATTGTTGTTGGCCGAGTCGCCCCAACCCAAGATGCCCCACATCAACATCATGGTGCCAAAAATTTCAGCGACAAAGGCCGTCAACATCGTGTATCCTACTCCACCGCTCGCACCCGCCGCACCCCAATAGGCTTGTCCGAAAGTAGAACCCGGGCCGGTTGCCCAGACATTCGGCATCCCGGCAGAAACAAGGCCATCACGATAGACCAGGTAAACAGCCAGGGCACCGACGAATGCGCCGACAATCTGCGTTACGATATAGGGGCCTACTTTAGCCCAGGGGAAACCACGCTTCATTGCTAAACCGAATGTAACTGCAGGGTTGATGTGCGCACCACTGACACCACCGGCAACATAAACAGCCACCATTACCGAAAGTCCCCAGCCCCATACTATGACATTCCAGTCATAGCCATTGGAAGCCAGGCGGGGAGCTAAACCGACGTTTGCTACAACGCCATCACCGCCAAGGATCAGGATGAAAGTCCCGAAGAACTCAGCGAGCAATTCATGCATTAAGGTTTTTTTCTGCATTTTGACATCTCCTCATAAAAGTTAATGAACGTATTGATTTTGTTGGTTACGTGAAAATATCTTGTCCTTTTTGATTTTTTGTCCTTCAATAGGTACCTCCTAAGTTGGGTGCCCTTAAGTACAGCAACCACCTAAGATTTTTAGGCGGTTGCTATAAGGGTGATTAAATATAAAGAGTGTATTGCGTGTGAATTTTTTGACAATGACAATAGGATATTGATACACGCTTTTTCTCTTAGTAGTGCTGTAGTACTAAAGCCTTTTATATCTTAAAGTCCCTGTTATTAAAAGTCAAATTAATCCATTAAATTTGTTTCATTGTGAAACAATAATATTGTTTATCGTTCCATTATGAGACACAATCGTTTGCATAACCCATCCTCAATGCAACGATAAATAGCTGTTCGGTAACTGCTCAGGCTTAGGCAGAGGAACCTCAGAAAAAAAGGTGTGCGTGGGAGTGTACACTCCCACGCACACCTTTTTTTCGGGTCATTTCCACTCTGGGTTGAGTAGTTACGCTATTTTCGATATTATGTACGGAATTGATCAGGCGTGATATTTAATTCTCTTAGCTTACGCCAAACCGTCGTCCGTCCGATGCCTAACGCTCTTGCCATCTTTGTAATATTTCCGTTGCATTGGCGCGCGGCTTGAATGATCGCCTCCCTTTCAACATCCCCTAGGGCTCGAGTATGTACCACAAAAGGCTCTGACAATGGGCCTGTTCCTGGTTTGCGAACGTGATCGGGAAAGTGCATTGGGCCAATGATTTCAGATTCACCAGCTTGAAGAGTCGCGCGGGCAAGAACAGCTTCCAGTTCCCGGATATTTCCCGGCCAGGGATATAACTTCAATACGTTCATTGTCTCGGAGGCAAGCTGAATCGCCCGATTGTGCTGTTTCTTTTGACGCTCAAGGATTTTATGCGCTAAAAGTGGAATATCGCCTTTGCGTGCGCGCAAGGGTGGCAGGTTGATTTCGTAGAAACTCAGACGATAATACAAATCTGCTCTGAAATTCCCCTCTGCAACCCATTTCTCAAGATTGATCGAGGTGGATGAAATCACCCGTACATCCACCGGAGTCGGGTGAACACTTCCCAATCGAACGACAATTCCCAGGTCAATCGCATTGAGAAGGATGGCTTGAGCTTCGAGCGGCAGATGTTCGACATCCTGAAAGTAAATCGTACCCCCGTTGGCCAATTCAAATTTACTCGGCCGTCCTCCTGGATAACTTTCCGTAGCACCCTGTTCGTATCCAAGCAATTCTGAAAGGATGAATTCATTTGGGAGGGATGAGCAACTGACTAAAACAAATGGTTTGTGCTTCCGCGAACTCTCCTGGTGGGTGGCGCGTGCAAGCATTATTTTCCCTGTTCCGCTCTCTCCACGAATTAATATGCTCGCCTTTGCAGGTGCGGCTGCCTGGACAAGCCTCCGAATTTGTTGAATTTCACTCGAATTCCCGATAAATTCGTCTATGCCAAAAGCGACGGGTAACCCTACCTGTTTTTGAACCAACTGGTGCACGGCCTCAGCAGGCTTTAAAAGCATAATCGTCCAATATGTTTCCTGGTTTTTTTGAATGAACGTCAGGCTAACGACACAATTTACCGTGCGGTTTTGTAGAGTCAGGTTTGTCTCCACATCTTTTAGGAGTTTTGATTGATCTATGGCTTCTACAAGAAAGCCCGGAAAAGAGATATTTTCTGTTAGTGATCTTCCGACTAAGACCGTTTTCGGTAACCCCAAAATTTCGACGGCTGCTTCATTGACATGCATGAGAACCTTGTCAGTATTCCAAACCAGGATCCCTTCAGTCAGAGATGCTAAAATTGTATTGAGTTCAGATAATTGGTTATTTTGTTCTTCGAGCAAACTGATACTTTGCAATTGTCCTTCAATGGCTTTCGCACCAGCAACGACCATTCCCAGGAAATGAGGATGATAATGATTCGCAAAGCTAATTGCGCCTAATGCTCCTAATGGACGCCCCGCAAGCGAAAATATTGGAGCGGCAACGACGGCCAAAGAATGGAGCGTCTTCAAATAATGTTCAGCCCCTACGGTACGCGCGGGGACCCCATCTAATAAAGGCAGCGCTAATCCAAATGTACCCATTTGTGCCTCAGAAACCAGCCCACCCACTTCGATACCAAATACCTTAACCATTTCCATCATGGATACGTCCCCCAAAATATCCAACACATACCCGGCGCTGTTGACCAGCAAAACCACCGTGTCCGACGTCTCAATATACTGGTGAATGTCTTCCATAATGGGTCGGGCAAACGTCATCCATTCGGCGTTGGTTTTTTGAATCGACAGAATCCGGTCCTCGGTTAGCCGAACCGGTGTAATCTCACGCTGGGGGTTCAAACGCGGCCAACAACGTCGCCAGGAATTGGCAACTACCGGATCGATGCCCGGACTCAGCGTACGTCCGGTAACAAACTCATCCCATGCGTTCCGAATCGCTTCCAGGTCTAAATACATGGTCGTCCTCCATAATAAGACAACCCTGCCCACTCAAACGGGTTGCATATTTCCCATTACGAAAAAAAAGTCCGGGCATCTATCCGGACTCAATGGTGCAAGGTCTGCCTAATTTTATCGCACCTGGAAAGTTTCCTTAAAGAGGCTACGAATCGCCTCCGGATTAGGGAGCAATACCTGGGCGCCCGCCGGGGTGCGAAACGGCGTCACGTACTCCCGGTCAATGGTCAACGTGTGCAGGCTGTCTGTGTCATCCACAATCCGCCCGGCTACACCCGCCCAGGCCAGGGACTCTTGCAGGCCGATGTTGGTCAGGGCGCTATCCTCATAAACCGCATACATTTGGGGAATCTGCTTCAACACATCCAACGAAATCATTCGCTGAAAAATCGCCAGCAATGCCTCCTGCTGGCGGCGCATCCGGTCAAAATCACTGGTTGTGTAGCGCGACCGCACATACCACAGCGCCATCTCCCCATCCATATGAACCAATCCTGGTTTGACGGAATAATCCCCTTCACGTAACGCTTTGGCGACCTGAACGTCTATGCCTCCCATACTGTCCACGGCCTGGGTGAAAGCCCCAAAATTGACCAAAACAAAATACTCAGGCCGGATGCCGAAGTTGTAGTCGAACGTATCCGCCAGCAACTCGAATCCGCCATGCTGGTAAGCTTCGTTGATTCGCCGCACCGTCCAGCCGGGGATGTACACGTACAAATCCCGCGGAAATGAGATCATGCTCACTTTCCCCCGTTTCGGATGGAAACTGACCAACAAAATCGAATCCGTCCGAACCCCGCTAAACGGTCCGCGTTCGTCCGACCCCAAAAGAAGAACG
>DATDOR010000245.1:0-3008 GCA_035293165.1 Anaerolineales bacterium
GCATCGGCCTTGGCGAAGACGGCCCTACCCACCAGCCCATCGAACACCTCGCCGCCCTCCGCGCCATCCCCAACCTCGTCATCCTCCGTCCCGCCGACGCCAACGAAACCACCGAAGCCTGGAAAGCCGCCATCGCGCGGCGCAATGGCCCCACCGCCCTCGCCCTCACCCGCCAAAACGTCCCCACCCTCGACCGTGAAATCTTTGCCCCCGCCAGCGGCCTGCACAAAGGCGCGTACGTCCTCGCCGACCTGGGCGAAGACGCCCCCGAACTCATCCTCATGGCCTCCGGCTCCGAAGTCAGCATCATCGTCGAAGCGGGTTTCGACCTGATGGCCGAAGGCATCAACGTCCGCCTGGTCTCCTTCCCCTGTTGGGAACTGTTCAAACAACAGGATGCTGAATACCAAAACACTGTCCTGCCGCCCAACATCCCCGCCCGCCTCGCCGTCGAAGCAGGCGTCTCCCAGGGCTGGGAACGCTGGGTTGGCGCATACGGTGCGACGGTCACCCTCGATCATTTCGGTGCTTCTGCGCCGTATCAAGTGATCTACGAGCAATTTGGTCTCACCCCGCAACATGTGGCGGAGAAAGCGATAGAGTTGTTACGAGGATAGTTGTATAATTTGATAAAGCGACTTGGAGGCTGAAATGAATACACCTGCTATCAAAAAGACAGAGATCATCCGGGATTTAGCTCGCATTCCAGATAACAAACTCGATAGTGTTCGGAAATATATCGACTCGATCCTTGCTGAATCAAAGCAGCGTACCCGGAAAAACCAAAGCCTGAAAGGGATTTGGAAAGATGCAGGATTTGAGAAAATTGCTGATTTGGAGGAAGAAATCAAAAACACGAAAAAACAGTTGAGCGACTCCATCCTAAAGCGACAACTTTAAGATGCAATATCTTCTCGATACTGTTACTTTGGTGCGCCACTTTTCTGAGAAAGGTAAGCTAGGTGAGCAAACCGCGCGCATCCTTGATGGGTTACAGGAAAGCGGTGATTTCTGTTATGTATCTGTCATTAGCTTGATGGAGATCATGTATTTGGCGGAAAAGAACCGTATTGAGATCAATTTGTCTAAGACGCTAGATTTGATTCAGGCTTCTTCCCAATATAGCGTCATTGATTTGAACCCTGAAATACTTCAAGTTGCTGAAACCATTGACTTTCCTGAATTGCATGACCGGCTCATTTTAGCTACGGCAAAATGGCTTGGAATAGGAATCATCTCAAGCGATAGGGAGTTTGACAAAGTGTCAGGCATCGAAGTTATTTGGGATTGAAGAAGGAACCCCATGAAAGTCGCCATCGCCGCCGACCACGGCGGCTTCCCCCTCAAACAAATCCTTATCGAAACCGTCCGCGCAGCCGGGCACGAACCGCTCGACCTGGGTACGCACAACACCGAAAGCGTGGACTACCCCGACTACGCTAAAAAGATCGGCAAGGCCATCCGCTCCGGGCAGGCGGAGCGCGGCGTCCTGCTCTGCGGCTCCGGTGTGGGCGCGTGCATCGCCGCGAACAAGATTCCAGGCATCTACGCGGGCATTTGCCACGACACCTACTCCGCCCATCAAGGCGTGGAACACGACGCGATGAACGTCCTTTGCCTGGGCGCGCGCATCATCGGCCCGGAAGTGGCGAAGGAGTTGGTGGAGGCGTTTTTGTCCGCGCAATTCACGGGGGAGGAACGGCATGTGAGGAGAACGGGGAAGGTGAGGGAGATGGAGGGGGGGAATTTGTAATTGAGTAATTGGTGATTTTTATTCTTGTCGTAGCATGACTTTCATGCTATCCTTTGACAATGATCCAGTCCTTCACAAGTGCGGGTATGGAAGATATTTTCAATCGCATTTGTTTTATGTGGACAGATGCTGGCTCAACCGAAGTTGAGATTGTAGATTATCACTAAACGAGAGAAAATCATGGTACGAATTCCTACCCACCGGCCTCCTACCCATCCCGGCGAAATGTTACTTGAAGAATTTCTGGGTCCGATGAGCTTGACTCAACGCGAACTCGCAGATGCGATTCACGTTCCCTATCAACGCGTCAACGAAATTGTTAACCAGCGTAGGGGGATTACACCAAGCACAGCTTTACGGCTGGCAAAATTTTTTGGAATGACGGCTGATTTCTGGATGAACCTGCAATTACGGTGGGATTTGTATCACGCACAACAGGCTGAAATGCGAGAGTTGGAAACAATTCAGCCATTAGCTGATTGATTTTTCTTGATGAATCTCGACGTCAACGCGCAAGTTATTTTTGGGGATAATATACCCCTCCTCCAGTCCCTCCCCTCCGCCTCCCTCCCCCTCGTCTACATTGACCCGCCCTTCAACACCGGCAGGACCCAGGCGCGGACGCAGTTGCAGACCGTTCGCAGCGAGGATGGGGACCGGGTGGGGTTCAAAGGACAGCGCTACCAATCCACCGTCGTCGGGCAGAAGGCGTTTGCCGACTCGTTCGACGATTTCCGCAAGTTCATCGAACCGCGCCTCCGGGAGATTCACCGCGTGCTGGCGGCGAACGGGACGCTGTATTTCCACATGGATTACCGCGAAGTCCATTACTGCAAGGTGCTGCTCGACGAGATTTTTGGCCGGGAGTGTTTTCTGAACGAGATCATCTGGGCTTACGATTACGGGGGCCGCCCGAAAAACCGCTGGCCTCCGAAGCATGACAACATTCTCGTATATGTGAAAGACCCGGAGGACTACGTGTTCAACTACGAGGAGATCGAACGCATCCCGTACATGGCCCCGAATCTCGTCGGGCCGGAGAAGGCCGCGCGGGGGAAAGTGCCCACAGATGTGTGGTGGCACACCATCGTTAGCCCCACCGGGAAAGAAAAGACCGGCTACCCCACGCAGAAACCCCTCGGCATCCTGCGGCGGATCATCCAGGCGTCGTCCAATCCGGGCGATCTGGTGGCGGACTTTTTCGCGGGCAGTGGGACGACCGGGGTCGCAGCGCTGGAGTTGGGGCGGCGTTTTC
>DATDOR010000246.1:0-4413 GCA_035293165.1 Anaerolineales bacterium
AAATGCCGACCTCCCCGCCGATTCCCAAAGAACCGGTATATTTGTTGGCAGCCCCTTTTTTTCGGGCTAATCCCCTTCTCGGCTGAGTAGTTAAATTTTTATCACCTAAAATGAGCGATTTTCCCCCATATGATGCAAACATAGACAGTACGGTCAGCCCACAATTGGTGCCCCAAAGCAGAGAGGCAGAAGAAGCCGTTTTGGGTTCTGTTTTAATCAATCCAGAAGCTTACTACGACATTGCCCACTTTCTCCGTGCAGATGATTTTTATATCCACCGCCATCGTTGGATTTGGGAAGCTCTGGTTCGGCTACACGAACGCCGTATGCCGGTAGACTTTTTGACGGTTACAGAAGAACTCGATCAAATGGGGCAATTGGTGGAAATCGGTGGACCAGCGTACCTGACTGCGCTAATCAACAATGTACCCACTTCATTACACGCCGAAGCTTACGGACGTATCGTTGAAGAGACTTCTATCCGGCGGAAAATGATCACTGCCGCAAACGATATTGCCAAAATCGCCTACAAGGAAGACCTGGGGATTGATACCGCCATGGACGAGGCCGAAAAAGCTATTTTCGGCGTGAGCGAACGGCGGCTGAACACCTCCCTCCAACCCATCCAATACGTACTCAGCGAATATTACGACCGGATAGACCGGCTGGCACATCGGGATGAGGAAACCCTCGGCGTTCCAACCGGTTTTATAGACCTGGATCGATTGTTGAGTGGCTTGCAGCCATCCGATTTACTGATCATTGCCGGGAGACCTGGACAAGGTAAAACGGCGTTTGTCATGTCCATCGCGAAAAACGCTGCCCACCGGAAAAAACACGTCGCAATTTTTTCCCTGGAAATGTCCAACGAACAATTGGTCCAGCGGCTGATCTCACAAGAAACGGGGATCGATTCCCAACGCCTCCGCAACGGAAAATTACAAGAAAATGAATGGCCGCTCTTCGCCCATGCGATTGAGGTGCTCAGTGACACGCATATTTACCTGGATGACACTCCCGCAATTACCCCATTGCAACTTCGGACGAAATGCCGCCGTTTGCACATGGAATTCAACCTTGACCTGATCGCCATTGACTACATTCAATTAATGAGCAGTGGAACTCGCTCGGAAAACCGGGTACAGGAAGTTTCCTATATCTCCCGGCAACTTAAGATCCTTGCCAAAGAACTCAATGTCCCCGTCCTGGCCGCTGCACAGCTTTCCCGCGCGGTCGAACAGCGTGCGGATAAACGTCCTGTACTTTCTGACTTGCGCGAATCAGGGTCTCTCGAACAGGATGCCGATATTGTCATGTTCATTTACCGCCCGGATCAATACGAAAAAGATAGCGCCAAACAAAACGTTGCCGAGATCATTGTTTCCAAACACCGAAACGGCCCGGTGGGAAGTGTAGAATTGATCTTCCGCTCGACCCTTGCGAAGTTCGAAAACGCGGCCACCCGGCGTGTGGACCTAGCAGAAATGGGATAAACCATGTTTCCAAAACAAATCGGACGATTTGAGATAAAAGGAAAAATCGGGGAAAATGAACGCGGAACTGTATTTTCAGCGTATGACCCCCAGCTACAACGTGAAGTCGCCGTCAAACTACTCAAAACCCAATACCTGTATACGATGACCGCCGAACGGATTTTCAAAGAGGAAGCCGAAAAAATCCGCTCGCTCAATCATCCGGCTATCCTGCCCGTTTACGATTTTGGCGATGAAGACAACCATCCCTTTATCGTCATGCCGCTCATGCCAGGAGGAAATCTTTCGGACTTAATCAAAAAGAATGGCGCCCTACCGCTAAATCAAGCAATCGAAATTTTTACCCCGCTGGCTGACGCGTTCGATTATGCCGCTTCTCAGGGTGTCTTTCATCTGGATATCAAACCGAACAACGTGGTATTCGACCAGCATGGACACCCATTCCTGGCTGACCTGGGACTGGTTCAAATCATTGATGCACTCACCACTGCCAAAGCCCCAATTACCAATTCTGGTTACATCAGCCCGGAACAGGTTCGCGGGAGCGGCTTTGATACGCGAGCCCAGGTTTATTCATTGGGAGCCATGATCTATGAGACGCTGACTGGCCAGACACTCTTCATCGGGGTCAGTGAGATGGTCACGGCATTCAAACACATAAGCGAACGACCCCGTCCACCACGGTCCCTGCGCCCTGAATTGCCGGAAGCCGTGGACCAGGTGTTGCTTCGGGCAGTGGAAAAAAGGCCTGAGGAGCGCTTCCAATCTGCGGGAGAAATGATGGTGATGCTAGAACGCGCCCAGGGAGGGGTGATCACACCTGAGGTGGTCATGCAGCAACGCGCGGACCAGTTTCCGGTCGCGGGATCAGCAGCCCAACCCGGCGGAGGAGTGAACGTGCCCCCAACGGGATGGACCTTTGAGCGTGATGCGCGCCGCCCTGCTCGATCAGCCAATCGCGTTCCGATTATTTTGGGTGGAATGATTGTTTCAGGCGTCGTTTGTGTGATGCTGATCGCTTTAGGGATATTCTTCATGGCCCTCCCAAATACCCCAACAGGCGAGCGTGTAACTCCAACAGCCATTTCGGTTTCTCAAGCCGATCAGGAGACTGCCGCTGCCGAAGAAAGCGCCGAGGCGACGAAATCTGCCGCGCTATTGGCAACCGAGATAGCGGATCGAGCAGCTGCGACCGTACAAGCCCAGGTAACAAGCACCGCCCAGGCCGAGGCAACCCAGGCCGCCATCCAGGCAACTACAATGGCCGTGGAAATTTTTTACACGCAAGCACTGGCATGGCCTTCGGTGATGAATGACTCGTTTGATTCTAATGCGAACAATTGGATCGAAGATGAGGTAAATGACGATGAATATGCTTCGATTTTGTGGAAAATTCAAAACGGACAATATGTCTGGCAGGTAACAGCACGTCAAGGATTCGTGTGGCGAGTTTGGCCGGATGTTGATCCAATGAGTGGATTCTACGTGTCGGTGGATGTACAGCAAACCTCTGGAACCTCAAATGCACAATATGGGATCATCTTCCGTAACTCCGAAGAGCCAATCAACTATTATTACTTTGAGGTACGTGAAAGCCAGGAATGGGGGGTGTATTTGTATGACGATACCGAATGGCACACTTTAATGCCTTTGGACTTTTCACCGGCGATAAGCCCAGGTGAGGTAAACCATTTGGAAGTGATCGGCCAGGATGATCATTTTCTCTTCTTTATCAATGGGGACTTTGTGGGCGAGGTTTATGACTCAACTTTAAACCTGGGGGAAGTGGGCCTTTCTATTGGTTTGTCAAATGAAGGGGAAGAAGCCGTGATAGTGTTTGATAATTTTGTCGTGAGAACCCCATAATTGATAAAACAAATCAAAGATGAACAATCTGTCATTCCGAGCAAGGAATCTCTTGTCAACAAAAAAGCAGGGTGTGCGATGAACGCACACCCTGCTTTGCTTTTAGGGAGGCTTATGGATTGCTCAATTCCAAATTGCCTGCTCCCATATCCACTGTAATCGTCAACGTAGACCCTTCACCAGACTGTGTATATGTATTACTCCCGGTTTCTTCCCAATTTCCAAAAGCGGAAACATTGGTCAACCCACCATCAAATACCAGTTTGACGTTCATCCCCTCTGGCACAAGAATCCGCACTGTGCTCAATCCCGAATCAATTTTTACGTTTGCATCACGTTGTAAATCACCCGAAAAATCCAGCGTGTAATTTCCAGCCCCACTCTTGAACACCAGGGTCGAAAAATTCGCGTTCGCCAGATGGGTCAGTGTAACGTTTGATGCGCCTGTCGAATAATCCAAAATTCCCATCTCTACCAGATTCAGCGAGGAAAAATCAAGCGTTACATCCGCTGCGCCATCCGAAACATACAGATTTTCAATACTCAGCCCGCCCAAATCGTACTTGCCCACGTACGCCCCAGCCTGGATCCGCAGCGTCATTGGGGCCGCACTTAATTTTAAATCCCAATGATTCTCCACATCCTCATCGAATTGTGGAATTCCCTCAATATCTAACTCCCCTTGCTTAATCGTAATATTCCCATTGTTCGAAATGATTTCCGGCTTAAAATCGGGCACATTATAGGAAACCGTCCCCTCCATTAACCCGCCTTCCCCGCCGGGATTGAGTTCCAATTCGCCTGCCCCCAAAGACAAAGTAACATCTATATCACTGGCATCCGGGACAGGAACACTGATATTTTCCGTCACCAATGGGCCGGTCTTGACTTGTGTACCGGGTAAGTTCACATTCACCGAGCAAGCGAAACTTGCCAGGATCAACAACAAAATTGAAAGAAAGAAAGATTTGCGAAACATGGTCGCCTCCATTAGAAATGGTGTAACTACTCAGGCTAAGAGAGAAGGGTTCCCGAAAAAAAAGGTGTGCGTGGG
>DATDOR010000247.1:0-2638 GCA_035293165.1 Anaerolineales bacterium
CCCACGCACACCTTTTTTTCGGACTAATCCCCTTCCTGGCTGAGTAGTTACTGATTTTCTACCTTAACCTGATCCGTTACCTTTCAGTAAAGTTTCCAGCAATTCAGCCGCCCGAGGCGGCCCTCCCTGCCGCTTCAAAGATGCGCCGATCTCAACGGCCTTTTGGCGATAAGCAGGATCACGCAAAATGGTCTCGACCGCATCGCGCAGACGTTCGGGACTGCACTTTGCCGGGGGGATACGAATACCCGCCCCCGCTTCCACTACCCGTTGTGCATTTTCAGGCAAGTCCCACGCGGTCGGTACGATAATCAGGGGGACACCTGCCATCAATGCTGTTAGCACCGTCCCTGCCCCACCGGTGGAGATCACCACATCTGTCACGGGAAAAAGATCGCTGTGAGGAACAAACTGTTCTACCCGAATGTTGGGGGCCAGAGGTCCCAAATCCAACTCTGCCGGATTGCGATGTTTACCGGTGGACATGATCACCTCAACAGTTAGATCGCCCAACCCCTGCGCTGCCGCCCGCAAAACCAGGGGACGCCGGGTATGGATCGTCCCCTCCGTGACGTGAATCACCGGACGGTCTTTGGGCAGATTTGTCAGCCAGTTGGGGGGTGGCTCGTGCTGTGAACGATGCCATAAACACGGCCCAACATAATGTACACTGTCTGGCAGGTCGCGCCGGTTGTAGTCCAATTCAGGCGACCCCACCACAAGAAACAAAGGCAAATTCGCAGAGTATGCCATCACCGTGTATGGGATGGGTTTCAGACCATATTTTTGGCGAAGATCGTTGGCCTGACCCCGAAAGTCTGCCAGAACCCAATCCTGGGCGACTTTTTCGACCCACGACTGCACGCGGGCAAACCCATTTTTGGGAGGAGAAAGCCCGCGCCCCCATGTCGGCGCATCCATGCCTGCAATCGGGTAAGCGGGCAGGACGCAGAAGGCGGCGATGGGGATGGTCAATATGTCGTGCAAAATAAGAATTGGCCCAAACAAGCTGATGTCCGTTACCATTACGTCCGGCTTCCAGTTTTTTTCGATTGCCATCAAATCGCTAATCTGCTCTGGCACGGTACTCAAAAACCACTCTGACAGAGTCGCGTTGATTTGCTTAACGCTAAACAATGGCATTTTTTGTGTCGAGATTCCCGATGCCTGCGAAACGCCATTTTGCGGCAGGATGATCTGGCTCAATCGCCTGTCCATTTGCCCTTCATAGGGGAAAAACGTGAACCCCTCCCCTTCCACCACTGCCTGCGCCATCGTCCCCGAGTAAATCGCAACCTGATGCCTGCGCTCCCGTAAGGCATGGGCAAGCGCGACATTGGGGAATAGATGACCCGGAACGGGGTAGCAAGCGAGTAAAAATTTAGCCATTCTTGTTACTGAGACGCTCCCGACATGATCGCGGGCAAGTAAATCCTCGGCCCCGTTTCCAGTGACCTCCAGACTTCCAGGCCATAATAATAATTGGCCGTACCGACGAACAACCCATAAGGCGTCGCCTCCATCCCGCGCACGCCAAAATTGAACTTGTCTCCAAAGCCAGTGATCGTCACGGGGAAAAAGTCGGTGCCATTGGGAGACCGGTATAGGTCGAAGCCCATGATCGGCTCGACCAATGGGCCAATGATTGGATCATTTTTGAAGGTGGTCGAACTGTCGAACGTACCTACATAGAGTTGGCCGTTAAAAGCCTCCATCCGCCACATGTGGGCATTGAACAAATTGTCAAACCCAGCGGAATACCCGCTTAACGGAACCTTGAATCCATCGGGCGTATTGCGAGCAAGCCCGGCGATTACATCCCAACTGTCATCAGGGTGAATCCGGATCAACTCTGCCGCATTGTCCTCCCCGCTTAAACCCAGGCTTAACCCGTTACACCCAACGTACAGATCGCCATTAAACATGGCCATACTCAGCACTTCATGGTTTTTTTCTATTTCTGGTGCATACCCTCCATCTTCCACAACGGTCGTAAAGTTGTAAGGAGGCGAGCCTGAAAAATCAGATTTGAGAACAGCATAACCATTAAGCGCATCCTTCACACCAACGTAAAGATACCCATTGAAAGGATAGACATTCGAGACCAGCGTATTGGTCGGATTAACCGCCTGGAAGTTATTATTCCCCCCAGCCGGATTTGCCGCTTCCAACAAGACACCACTCCCCTGTGCAATTCCTCCGATGAGATATAGACGCCCGTTGAAGCTGACAGGGTTGCGAAAACTGCTGTATGTTATATCCCCCAAAAACGTGCCGGGGTCCTGGGGCAGTGGTGTAAAGTTGACCCCGTCTGTGGAACGCAAAATGCGTGGGGGCGGCAATTCAACCCCATAACCAATAAATTTGGGACTGACTCCGGTGACATAAAGTGCCTCGGTTCCATTTGCCTCTCGAAAAACGGTTATTCCTCGAAAACCAATATCCCTACTGATAAACTTACCACTGGGAAGTTGAAGATCTGCGGGAGATTGGTAAACCCGCGTCCAGGTATCGGTCTCCGGCGTCCATCGCCAGATTTCCGCCTGAGTGGAAATGTCCTCAATGTCTTCGGGACAGTCTACATCGGGATCATCCGGGGGATACGGGATAGTTTGTGGGAAAATATTATGAAGGGATG
>DATDOR010000248.1:0-4509 GCA_035293165.1 Anaerolineales bacterium
GTAAAAGCCAGCCATCTCGGGCATATCGCCTTTGTAGTTGTCCTTGATCCGGGCCTCCGCGCGGATGCCAGGCAGCGAAACGCGATCCTGCCAACGCTGTGGGATCAGTTCGGTCTTCCAGTAACCGGCATCTTTCCAACATAACTTTCCTGGCAGGCGTGGCCGGCTGTGGCGTTCGATATCAGCCAGTGTCTCGCGCAAATAGCGCAAATAGCGATACATGACGGTTAGTGAAAACCACTCTTCACCTTCCGCCATGGTACGCGGGCGAGAACTTTTGGCCGCCATGCCGATGGCCACCCAGCGCTCTTCGATGGTTGGTAAATCACGATGGATTTGATCCAAGATTTCGATGCGAGCCCTAATAGGCAAATCAGCCCATTCCTGCTTCTGAGCCTGAAGCTTAGCCAGGGCTATTTCTAAATCGAGACGCGGAGTATCGGGTGGCGGCGGGAACGGCCGTTCAAATACGCGAACGAATTGCGACAGATTTCCAACTGGAGCGTCAACCATGAGGCGAATGTCTTTATTTTAGCCGAAGCAGTCTACGTGGTCTACCAATAGATTGAACGGGCGGGTTTAGTCGTGTGCTGGGATCTATGGAACTGACAAGGAACCAAACCCGCCCCTACGGATGAAATGCGAGGATACAATCATGCGCTAAGAAAAATCCTGGCTGCTGACTTTAAATTTTCAACCTTCAACCCTTAAACTATTATTCGTATTCCCCGGCAACCCAATTGGTGATGCGCCAGTTTCCATCCACCGACGAAACCGTGGCCTCGACAGGATACTCCGCCGCGGCCTGATCCGTGCCCACCTCAGTGCTGGTGATCTCGATCACTGATCCCGTAACCAGGAAACTGCCATCTGGCTGCGCAACTACGGAGTCGATCTCGATCCGATCCGGCCAGGGGCTGGATACCAGGCGCCCAGGCGCTTTGTCTGGAGCGGCCATCCAGGCGGCCAGCAAATCTTCGCTGACGAACCCGGCATACTTCTCCTGAATTTGTTCGGCGGTATCCGGAGCGAGCAACGAGACCTCTTGCAACCGGGTTCCGAAGCTTTCAACCAGAGCTCTTATCTCTACCTCAGCCGAGACTGGCGCCTGTTCGGTCGGCGACGGGGTAACGGCTTCTGCCGCCCCGCAGGCCGTCACTAGAAATGCAAGCAACATCAAAAAGCCAACTTTTGGCATAAGCACCTCCAAAGAAGGAACGTTTATTTTTTCGCATTTGTTCCCGGCCGATTATGCCCTGCCAATACCTCTTACAAGGGGCGCCCGCTTCCTTGAGCCCCACATAGGGGCGGCCGTTTCCCGATCTGCCGCTGCAGTGACGTTTAGAATTTAGCGCATACTACCTACCCCGAACGGATGTAGGGCATGGAGGGCCATGGGTTTCTTGCCTACCAACGTGTATAATTTCCTACCATTTTCCATTTTGAGAGGCATTCGTAGATGAAATTCGATTACAGGGAAACCACTGAAGACCTGCAACAACGCATTGACATTCACCAGAAATACGGGGCGCGAGATATCGACGCATGGATGTTGGATCTCCTGCAACTTAAGCCGGGAACACGCATCCTGGACGTGGCCTGCGGCGCAGGCAAGCAATGTTTCGTGTTCTTCGAAACATTGGGGGAAAATAGCAAAATTACGGGGGTGGATGTCTCAGATGAATTACTGGACAAAGCCAGGCAACTCAACGCCAAGACCGGCAACCGCATCGCCTTCGAGAAAATGGATTTCAACCAGCCATTCCCCTATCCAGAAGGGCAATATGACCTGGTGTCTTGCTGCTTTGCCATTTATTATGCCCAAGACATCCCCTTCACTATTCAACAGATGCACCGTGTCTTGAAACCCGGGGGGCGCTTATTCACCACCGGCCCGATGCCGGAGAACAAGCAGTTGTTCTACGACATTATCCGCGAGGCGACTGGCAAAGAGATTCCACCCATGCCCGGGTCTTCGCGCTATGCCTCAGAAATCTATTCGACCGTCCAGAACCAGTTTCATAGCGCGGAGCTGCATATTTTCGAGAACCCATTGACTTTCACGGAAATCGAACCTTTCATTGCCTATACGCGGGCTTCGCTTTCCGAGGACCGCAAATTATGGGGGAGCTTCTTCCAGGATAAGGACGATTTCTCCCGAGTGATGGATCAAATTGCAACTAACGCCACCCAACGCTTAGAACGGAATGGCAAGTTGACCATGTCGAAGATCGTGGGGGGCATTCTCGCCACCAAGTAGGCGGGATAAACATGTATTTCTACGGGAAAAAGGTCTTGTTCGTCGGCGCGCACCCCGACGACATCGAATTGGGCTGCGGAGCGCTGATTGCGCACATCGTCGATCAGTGCGAAGTGACCTGTTTGACCCTCTCCGACAATCAAAAGAATCCCCTGCTGAAGAATCTGGTTGGCGAACACCGGCGCAGCATGGGGATGCTGGGCGTTGCTGAAGATCACGTCATTGTCGAGCAATTCGAAACGCGCAAATTCCAGCAGGTCCGCCAGGAAATCCTGGAAACCCTGGTGCAGTTGAATTCCCAAAACCCCCCTGATATTGTTTTTACGCACACCAGCTCCGATATCCATCAAGACCACGCAACCGCCACCCAGGAAACCCTGCGGGCTTTCCGCGGAACCACGGTTTTGGGTTTCGACTGCCTGCGCAGCAGCTATGGGTTCTTTCCTCATTTCCTGGTGGAAGTCAGTGAAGAAGATGTCCAGCGCAAGCTGCGTGCCCTGGCCGAATACGAGACCTACAAGACAAAGTATTATTTTGATCCCGAGATCATCAAGGCCACCCTGGTGCGCCACGGCGCATTGGCTGAAAAGAAGTACGCCGAAGGCTTTGACATCCTGCGCATCGTCGGGACTTTTGAAAGACCAAGTCGATGAGATTCGTTCCACCCATTGGGGGCCGCCATGCGTAAAGGCCAAAATCCGGCCAAATCAGTTGACGGCGTGGCCAACCCCGAAAAGATCACCGTCGCGGTTCTAAATTACATTCCTTTCATCGGCGGTTTTTACGCTGAAATGCTTAACGTCCTGAAGGCCTGCCTCGGGAGCATTTGGCAAAACAGCGATCTGCCCTACGATCTGTTGGTCTTTGACAACGGCAGCTGCAAAGAGGCTGTTGACTTTTTGCAGGAGTCTGAGCGCGAGGGAAAAATTCAATACCTGATTCTTTCAGAGAAGAATCTGGGCAAGGGTGGCGCCTGGAACATCATGCTGCAAGCCGCGCCTGGAGACATCGTTGCCTATGGCGACAACGACGTTTATTACTTTCCAAACTGGCTTTCGAATTCCATTGACGTATTGGAATCCTTCCCCAATGTTGGCATGGTCACCAGCCGGCCTTTTAGGACCGACGAGAAATTCTCCAGCCACACCGTAGATTGGGCGCAAAGCACGCCCGGGGTCGCCCTCGAAAGAGGAAATTTCATCGCCTGGGAGACCTTCCGCGATTTTGAAATGAGCCTTGGCACCAGCGAGGCCGAAGCCCGCCAACGATACGAAACGAAGCAAGACATCAGGATCACCTATAAGGGAAAGAAGGCCCATGTCGGCGCTTCGCACTGGCAATTCGTGACGCGCAAATCCATCTTGCAGCAATTCCTGCCCTTTGACATGAGCCGCCCCATGGGCCAGGTTCGCCAATTGGACGACAAAATGAACCAGGCAGGATTTCTGCGATTGATGCCCCCGGAACCCTATGTTCAGAACATGAGCAACCAGACAGACCTGGCGCCGGACCTCGAAAAGGCGGCCTCCAAGCCCCACCTCTCGTTGAAGAAGAGATTGTTGAACCAACGACTTATCAAGGCCGGCTTGCTCAAGTTGCACCACGCCATTTTTGAGGCTTATTATTCGCAATAGTATTTAAGGCTGGTATTTCGGGATGCCCTCTCGTCGGTTTACGTTTGATAGGGGTTCCTGTACAATACCATCACCATTTCGCCCCCATTTTCTCTGGGGCATCATCCACCATCGTCTAGCCAAGGCAATAATAGGCTACAACGTTCCGCCATTTTTTGGTCAATAACTAAGAGCGACAAATCGCCGAGTCATCTCGCGGAGGAATTTGCCATGAAAGTAGGAGAGCTTCTTCAAAAAAAGGGAAAGGGGCCGATCTATACGACCATCACGACTAAACTCGTTTCTGAGGCAGATGACCTAATGAAAAGGTACAAGATCAGATCGTTGCTCGTTCTGGATGGTGAGAATCGATTATGGGGAATTGTGACCCGAACCGACATTGACTGGAAAGTTAACCTTGAAGGGCGAGACCCAACCAACACCAGAGTGGGGGAAATTATGACCCCTGTCGAGAAAACCGTCACCGTAGACGTCGAAACCGATCTTGAAGAGTGCAAGGCACTGATGAAAAAACACAAGATCCGCCACCTTCCAGTTGTCAAAGACAGAGACATCCCGGAGGGTATCCTTTCAACAACCGATTTTGCTTTCCCGGGTTAGTCGCAATTAGGTTTG
>DATDOR010000249.1:0-15111 GCA_035293165.1 Anaerolineales bacterium
CCTTCGATCTGGAGCGGCCTCAGCCCGGCCCAACATGCGATGGTGGGATACGAGGTCTGGTTAAAAGAGTATGGGTTGGTGGCGAACATGATCACCCAATCCCCATTTAACGTGCCTGGCAGCCTGGAAAAAGCCGGGTTCAAACCCGAAGAAGCTCTTCCTGGGCCAACGTTGGGAACGCACTTTTCAAAATACGTGATTCAATCTTACGCGTTTCATCATTACACGATTGCCAACTCCGGCCTTTCGCGGGTCTTTTTCAAGGATACCAGGGTAAAGTCGTTTGGGACGGCTGTTGAAATGGCGATTAACTTACGCCAACTGATTGAAAGCCATCCAAAAGAAAAACAGATGGTCGGTGTGTATTGGGGCAACGTGGATCATTATTCGCATGTCTATGGGCCGGATGATGAACGTCCGTGGGCCGAATTTATCTATTTCTCGCACGCATTTCGGGACTTGTTCGTCAACAAACTCGATCCCGCTTTGCGAAAAGAAACACTCCTGCTCATGATGGCCGATCACGGACAAATCACCACGCGGAAAGACCCCCATTTCGACATTAAGAACCACCCCAACCTTGCCCGCCGCCTGCCGATGATGCCTACTGGAGAAAACCGTTTCATTTACCTCTTCATCCGACCCGGACAAACTGAGGCTGTACGCGAATATCTGGACCGGACGTTTATGAAGCAGTTTGCGTTCGTTGACCCAGGGTATGCTGTCGAAGCGGGGTTGTTTGGGCCAGGCACGCCCCATGAACGGTTACGTGACCGCCTGGGGGATTTGATTGCCATCTCCCGCGGGGACATGTATTTGTGGTGGGGATTAAATGAGAATCCGATCTACGGGCGGCATGGAGGGATAACTCCCGAAGAGATGTTCGTGCCTTTTTGGGCGGCGGGATTGTAAGTGAATGTGGGTTTTAACGAAACCGCGCTCTGCGGCGAGAGCAAATCGCAGAGCGCGGTTTCTGGAGGAATACAAAGCCTATACAGCCAGGCTTCGGGTTTGTCCGTAGAGTTGTTCACGAATGTCAACGACCTGGCGGCGTAAACGGTGATCCCGTTCGAGCAGGTCGGCGATTTTTTCGCAGGCGTACATGACGGTTGTATGGTCACGCCCGCCAATTGCGTCTCCAATTTGGGGGAGGGAGAAGTTGGCTTCTTCACGCAACAGGTACATGGCCACTTGCCTGGGGAGCGCTATCTGCCGGGTTCGTTCGCGGCCTAATAGTTGTTCTTTGGAAATGCCGAAGGAGTAGGCTACCGATGCTATGATTTGGCCAGGTTCGACTTTCTGTTGGCGGGGGAGCATATCGCCCAAAGCCGTGTTGACGAGTTCAGCGTTCAACGGAACCCCGCGTAAATCAGAGTAAGCGATGATCCGGGTCAGCGCCCCTTCCAGTTCACGGATGTTGGATTGCATCCGGCGGGCAATGCCATCGAGAATTTCATCTGGCACCTGCCGCCCGGTTCGTTCAGCTTTGAAACGGAGGATGGCCATGCGGGTTTCAAAGTCAGGGGGTTGGATGTCAGCGGTGAGGCCCCACTCGAAGCGAGAGCGCAGGCGTTCTTCCAGGGTGTTCATTGCTTTGGGAGGGCGGTCGGAGGAGAGGACAATTTGTTTGTCCTGTCCATGTAAAGTGTTGAAGGTGTGGAAAAATTCTTCTTGCGTGGATTCTTTGCCCGCGATGAACTGAATGTCGTCAATCAGAAGGACATCCGTTTGGCGGTATTTTTCACGGAACGATTGGGTGGTGTGGTTGCGAATCGCATTAATCAGGTCATTGGTGAATTCTTCGGAGGAAACGTAGAGAACTTGCAAGCCCTTGACGCTGCATGCGTTTCCAATTGCATGGAGCAGGTGGGTTTTCCCAAGCCCAACACCGCCATAAACGAAAAGGGGGTTATAGGCTCGGGCCGGATTTTCAGAGACAGCCAAACTAGCGGCATGGGCGAGCCGGTTGTTTGTCCCAACGACAAAATTTTCAAATGTGTACTTGGGAGCAAGCGTCGGATTTGAGACTCGATTAATGATGGTACCATTTGTGACGTTGGTTTCCAGGCTATCGGCAGATGTGGCAGGATATCCATCTCTACCAGGGTCGGTTTTTGGTGAGGTGACAATAAAATCCAATTGGGTAGGATGATTCAGAATTCCTGTAAGGATACGACTAATGGTACTGGTTAAACGGCTTTCGACCCAATCACGAGCATAAGCATTTTGTAAGCCAATGGTGAATTTTCCACTGTTTTCGCGTAAGAAGCGCGCGTCGCGTACCCAGGTGTCAAAAGTTGCTTTGGGCATTTCCATTTGTAATTGCCCAACCGTAGCTTGCCAGGCCTGTTCAGCGTTCATTGCACCAATCCTCCTTTGAAAATATCGGCTCTATCGGGAATCCTGTGAAGAGGAACCGGGTTTTTAGGGTGTGTGGGGGGTATACGCCCCCCACACACCCTAAAACCAGTAGAGCCAAAAAACCCAATAAAAAATTCAAGCAATCCTGCAAAGTTTCATGCAGATGCATAGATGTATTTGTGTATGTAATTTCAGAGGCCAGTTTGGGAATTTGGCGAAGTGAAATTCAGAAGCGTTTCAATATTCTAGCAGGTGACTCTAAGAACATCAATACGTCAACCCTACGGTTTCCTAAAAACTTCCAACTCTTTAAGAAGGGGAAAGTTTAAAAAAATACCAGGTGAGGAGGGCGATTCTAAGTTTAGATTAATGGGATTATTATGACCAGAAGATGAAGAAATTCTTTTTTGTCCTACCCCCATATATGGTGCTAGATGTGCGATTTTGAGCTGAAATCTCCAGGTTTACATTAACAAATGTTAAAATTTTAACTTAGCATATATATGGTGAGACCTGGGGTTTGAAAATCGAATTTTCGATTAAGGCAAAAAAAGCCACTGTGGATCGGTTTTCAAAGCGCTAAAATCTCTGAGCTTACTTTTTGAGGTGGGCATAAATTTCATAGACATCCTGAATAAGCCCGCCATATTTTTGCGCCTGACCACTTCCATTGTAGTACTTGGCAAAGGTGTTGTAATCCTTTTTTTGTAAAGCATCCACTTTACGATTGTCTTTTCCTTTGACAAATTCGAAGAAGGCCAGAATTTGTTCCCTGTCACCCTTTGTAAAAGCATCAAACATTTCATGAACCGAACGAAACCCCAATAATTCATAATTGAAACCCATGATTTGTGGCGCCCCCATGCTGATCGAAAGTTTTGCTGCCGTACTGCTCAATTGGTTAGCAAATTCAAAGGCTTCCCATTCCCGGCTTTGTTGGCGGATGTGAACATCTTGCCATCCCTGGCTGTTTGAACGGCGAAATTGGTGGCCGGTCCAGGTTTGGGTGGGAGAGAAACGAAAATGTTGGTTGAATTTGGTTTTGTTATTTTTTCCCCAGTATTCATAAAAAATGTGGTTCTCGAAGCGAATGAGCAGGCGTCCATCTGTTTCAAAGCCACGCCCGCCTGACTCAATGGCAAAGACCGCGATAGCAACACCTGGATCAATTTGCAATTGGGCAGATAATGCAGAGAGGATTCCACCATATTTGTTCCACACCTCAGCCGCCAATCTTTCCAGGTACGGCGCGGTGGAGGGTACGTTGATTTTTTGACCGGCCGGTGGCTCTAACGAAATGGCATTGGGGTCGAGGGTTTTCGCTGGGGGAGATGGAGGCGTCCCTGTTTGAGGTTCAGGAGGGAGCGGCGCGTCTAAATTGATGAAATATGCGTTAACAAAACCTGTTTTTCCTTGATACCGCACTTTTAGCCACCCGCTTTGGGATGAAAGCGCTTCAACACGGGTATTTGGCCCCAGTGTCTCTACCACCGGATGTTCATTCCCTGGTTCGGTGCGAAGGCGGACAATTGCTTTGGTTGTACCCATAACAGTAGCCATAAAAATCTCCTCATAATGCAAGTTATTTAGGTTCTTTGGGAATCGGCGGGGAGGCAACCACGGCAAATCCCAAAGAGCCGTTATTTAATCGTAACTGCTCAGGCTAAGAGAGAAAGCTCCCCGAAAAAAAGGTGTGCGTGGGGGTGTACACCCCGAATAAACGAAGTTTTCCACACCTTTTTTTCGGGCTAATCCCTATCCTGGCAGAGTAATTACATTTAATCAACTATTGCGTTCATTATAAATTAATCGGAATGAAAGCGTCAAATTATTCTCACTTCTTGCATGCTATAATGAAATTCTATGATGGAGAAAAAGCCTTTGCGTATTCTTCACCTGGAAGATAATCCGAGTGATTCTGAATTGGTATTGCATACTCTGCGCCAAACAGGATATGATCTTGAGTGGATACAGGCGGATTCGAAAGAAACCTTTCTGATGAATTTAGATACATCCTTAGACATTATCCTGGCAGATCATGATTTGCCGCAATTTTCAGGGTTAGAAGCATTGCAAATCTTAAAGGAAAAGGAGTTGGACATTCCCTTCATCACGATTTCGGGGGCGTTGGGAGAAGAGGCAGCTGTAGAATATATCAAACAAGGCGCCACAGATTATTTACTCAAAGAGCGCCTGGGACGTCTGGATAGGGTAATAAAACAGGCTTTGGAACAACGCACACTGCGCCAGGAACAACAACAATCTCAAATTGAACTGGCACGCCGCCTGCAAGAGAGCGAGGCCATGGCTAAAATCAGCCAGGCCCTCAGTGAAACGCTAGATCTTAATCAGGTATTACAATTAATTGTAGAGTCAGGCTTACGCATTTTTCCAGCCGTCGAGCGGGCTGTTATTCATTTATTTGATGAAAAGAAACAAGCGCTCCGCCCGGCGGCCATCTCTGGCCTCGAGGAATTGGCTCACCCGGACTTTACGATGCGCCCTGGTGAGGGCATCGCAGGGATGGTCGTGGAAACTGGGGAAATTATCCATGTAAAAGATACCCAAACAGATAAACGATTTTTACGCCGGGGGCCCTCCAGCCATTTACGCTCCTTGATGGTTGCTCCTGTTCAAAGCGGAATTCGCCGCATGGGGACAATCAGTGTCGTGAGCGCAACGCCTTATGCCTTTTCGGAACATGACGAACGTTTATTAGGGACCTTGGGATCACAGGCGGCTGTTGCACTCGAAAATGCCCGTTTGTTTTCTGAAACGCGCAGTCAATTGGACGAACTGACTGGTTTACATAATGACCTGCGTGAAAGAGAAAAGTTTCTCATCTTGTTGCAAGAGATTACACGTGTCGCACTTGAAATTCCTGATTTTTATGCCATGCTACAGGAATTAGCCGAACGATTAAATGAATTATTTCAAGCCGATGGTTGTTATCTTACGCTTTGGGATGAAGACAGACAATCAACAATCTCGGCTGCTGCAACGAATCATATTCGGGAATCCTTTTTGGCTTTGCCTGTGGAGACAAGCGAACCTACACTAACCGCTGAAGTGATGAAAACCGGACACGCCCTGGTAAGCAGCGAAGTATCCTGGGACTCATCTCATTCGTTATTTTCAAAAATTTTTCCTACACATAAGGTTCTCGGTTTGCCATTTATTGCCGGCGACGAGAAACTTGGGGCGGCCTTAATCGCTTTCAAGCAGGAACATCAATTTAATCCCAATGAAATTGCTCGCGGGGAACAGGCTGCTGGACAGATTGCTTTGGCAATTGCCAAAGCGCGGTCACTGGATGCTGAACGTGAGCAAAGGAAGCTTACTGAAGAGTTACGCTTGCAAGAACAATCCACTCGCGCGCGGTTGATCCAACACGAAAAACTTGCAGCAATTGGGCGGCTGACCGCTTCTGTGGCTCATGAGTTAAATAATCCGCTTCAGGCCATTCAAAATGCGTTATACCTGGTTTCCTTAGAAGATACGCTCAGCCAACAAGGGCGCGAAGATTTACGTGTGGCCTTGAATGAGGCGGACCGCATGGCCGGATTGATCGGGCGCTTGCGTGATACTTATCGTCCCAGGATGGGGCAATCTTATGAACAAGTTCACTTAAATGAGTTGATTAGGGAAGTCCATAAACTCATCGAAACGCATATGCGGCATAATCAAGTAGCATATAAATTCCTGCCAGCGGCAAAATTGCCTCCTGTCACAGCAATAAGTGATCAGATCAAACAGGTGATCCTAAACCTGGCTTTAAATGCCATTGAAGCGATGTCATCAGGAGGGGAGTTATGCTTGGTGACCCAACCTAAAAAAGACGAAAACAGAAATGACGGGGTATGGTTAACGGTCAAAGACTCCGGGCCAGGGATTGAGCCCAATTTGCTCCCCAATATTTTCGAACCCTTCTTCACCACGAAACAGAGTGGAACAGGATTAGGTCTGGCAATTTCCTATGAAATTGTACACAGACATCAAGGCAAAATTGAGGTCGAAAGCGAACCAGGGAAAGGAACGAAGTTTAAGGTATGGCTACCATGTTAAATGGAAATGTCTTAATCATTGATGACGAACCCGGTTTGCGCCATACCCTGACACGCCTGATCCAGGCTGCAGGATGTCAGGTAACGGCAGTTGCAGACGGGCAAGAGGCATTAGAAGTATTGGGGAATTCCTCCTTCGATCTGGTGTTTTTGGATATCCATTTACCGGGGGTCAGCGGATTGCAAATTTTAAAAGAAATTCGCAAAGGAACCACCCAACTTCCTGTCATTCTGCTTACTGGACATGCCACCCTGCAATCTGCCCTGGAAGCCATTCGCCTCGGGGCAACCGATTATTTGCTCAAACCCATTGACCCTGAGGTCCTTCTTGCACGTACACGGGTCATCCTCGAAGAACAAGGGATTGAACGTCGCCGCCGTGAAATTGAAGAGCAAATGGCTGTGCTTCGCGCGGAACTGCAATCGCTAGCTAACGCTGGGTATAGTTCTGAACTTCCCCCTGCTACGATCCCCAATCCTGAAGAACGATTCTTAAAACGAGGACCGCTCATTTTAGACCTGCAATCCCGGCGCGGAACCCTGGGGGATAAAGTCCTTGCTATTCCTCCTACAGCTTTTGAATATCTCGTCGTTTTAGTGAAGCACTCGCCTGAAGTTGTTGCTTACGAAACGCTTGTTTCGATGGCTCAAGGATACACCAATACCACACGTTACGAAGCACAAGAAATGACGAAATGGCATATTCATACTTTGCGACAGGCGCTTGAGGCTGACTCATCTCAACCACGCTATATCCTAAACGTGCGCGGCAAAGGTTACCGAATGGTTCTCACTGATCCTAACTATTCCTAACTGAATCCTACCCAACCCTAACCGTTAAAAACAACAGAATAGTGGATAATGCTTGTATGAACAATCATGCACATTCTCCGAATGCAACTGCACGCATTTTGATCGTAGACGATCATCCGAATACGGCCTCCATGTTAGCAAGGGCACTGGAAAAAGCGAACTTCAAACGCCCTGTGGAAATTGTGACTGCATGCAGTGGCGATGAAGCACTTCAGGTTGGTTCCGCCGGTCCGCTTGATGTCTTGATTACGGATTTCATGATGCCGGGAATGAGTGGCCTCAACCTGATTGAAGCCATGCACAATAACGGTCAAAAACCTGGCTATACCATTTTGGTGACTGCCTACGATACTCCAGGGCTTGATGAAGTTGCAAAACGGTTGAAAGTTGATCGGTATCTTGTAAAACCTGTTCGTCCTGAAGCCATTCAATCCATTGTGCTTCAACAATTAGAGGGACAATTCCAGGCGCAGGAACAGGTAGAACCTGAACCCCCCACCCCTTTCAAGATTCTCATTGCCGACGATTATCCAGACAACTTGCGTCTACTCTCTGTCCGCCTCCGCAGCGAAGGGTATACCTTCATTGCCGCTGCTGATGGTGTGGAGACACTCGAAAAACTTCGCGCAGAGATGCCTGATTTGGTCCTGCTCGACATCAACATGCCCCGCAAAGATGGTCTGGAAGTCTTACAGGAGATGCGTGCGGACCCTGAAATTGCTCACATCCCTGTCATCGTCGTTTCTGCTGCCCGCGTGGGGTCGCATGATGTCCTTGCCGGATTGAACCTGGGGGCTGACGATTATATTGTAAAGCCCTTCGATTGGAACGAAATGGCGGCCCGTGTCCGTACCAAACTACGGGTCAAGAAAGTCGAAGATACCCTTCGGCGCCGCAATCGGGAACTCAACTTGCTTCCCGAAATTGGACAGGACCTCAGCGCCCGTTTGGATGTGGATGAACTCTCGACCATTCTCCTGGAACGTGTTGTTGCGAAATTGGGCGCCACCAATGGTCACGTCTATATCTTTCAACCAGATGGCGATGTCTTCCATAAGACGCATCGGAAGATTGACCTCACCCAATGGTCCGAAGAAAGCGCATTAGGATGGATTGTTACCCAGGGCATTGAGGCAAAAGTCGTTGCCGAGGGCCGGGGTGTACTCATCCGCGATACTGAATCCGAACCCCATTGGTTAAAAACCCCCCTGGAAGATGCTCATTCAGCCATTTCCGTCCCATTTTTAGGGCGGCATAAAGTCCTGGGCGTGCTGACACTCTCGCATCACGAACCCAACCATTTCAACGAGGAGCAATTGAACCTGATGCAGGCAATTGCCAGCCAGGCTGCGATAGCAATTGAGAACGCTCAATTATATAGCACCATTGAACAAGAACAGAAACGGCTCCAGGCGGTCCTCCACGCGGTAGCCGATGCGATTATGTTGATGGATGAAAATGGGCGGGTACAGCTGGTCAACCCAGCAGGCAGCCGCCTCTTTACCGACGTCAATACCCGACTCGGATACCCCCTTCCAACCGGAAAAGGTTATGACCCTCTGCTCGAGCTGGTATCTCAAGCCAAAAAGAACAGCATCTCAGTTGATGGGGAAGTCCCCTGGCCGGATGGGCGCACTTTCAGCGTGATGATCGCCCCCGTCGAACAGGGTGGGCATGTCACGGTTTTGCACGATGTCTCCCACTTCAAAGAATTGGAGCGGGTTAAAGACGAATTCATTGCCACCGCTTCTCACGATCTAAAAAATCCGATCACCTCCGTATTAGGCTACAGCGAACTGATGACCCGCGTTGGCCCGTTGACCGAACAGCAAACGGAGTTCTTAAGCCGTATTCGGCATGCAGCAGGACAGATGAACGACCTGGTTCTCGGTCTACTGGAACTCGCCCGCCTGGATGCTGGAATCCCCATTACGCGTGAACCTCTGAGTTTGAAGGATTTATTGAAGGGTGTGACACAGGAATTCCAACCGAAAGCAACCGAAAAGAACCAGACCCTGGAACTGCTCCCCATTGAACAAGGCTTGGTCATGGGAGATCCACTGCGCCTTCGGCAGGTTTTACGGAACCTGGTAGGGAATGCTATCAAATACACGCCCAATGATGGGCATGTGACGGTTGGAGCAGAACCCCAGGATAGATACATCCAAATTTTTATTCAAGATAACGGCCTGGGAATCCCTGCCAAAGACCTTCCCTTCATTTTTGACCGGTTCTACCGGGTTCACGCCGATGACCGCAGCGACATCGAAGGCAACGGGCTGGGATTGGCGATTGTCAAAGCGATTGTCGAACAACATGGCGGCAAGATCACAGTGGAGAGTGAACATGGGAAGGGAACTTGTTTCCGGTTTACTCTGCCGCTCTCCAAAGAACCTTTACTCTCTAATCCATAGGTTGCTCGAAGATTAAGATGCTCTATGGATGTAAACAAAACGATTGCATATCGGCAAACCGGAAATAACCACAATCGTCAATAAACATTTTCGAAAACTTTACTTCATCCCACAATCTATCTCACTCAAGCAAGAACCATAATTCGAATGGACAATTCAATAGGAGTCAAAAAATGAAAACAAGAAATCTAATTATTCTGACAGTTCTACTATTGGTGCAAGTCCTATTATTCACTGCCTGCCAGGCAACTACACCGGGATCGAACGAGCCAGTTGAGGGCAGTGGGCCGATTGTGATTGGGGTTTCTCTCCCATTGTCAGACCGGATGTCGGAGCCGGGTACCGCGGCAAAGCGTGGTTATGAAGTTTGGGCAACTATGGTTAATGAATCCGGTGGGTTACTGGGCCGCCAGATTGAACTAAAAATTCTGGATAACGCCACCGATCCGGACACCGCAGTAGCGCAGTACGAACAGTTGATCAACGAAGACACGGTAGATTTAGTGGTTGGGCCTTTTTCGAGTTTGTTGGTGATTCCGACTTCAGAAGTAGCTGCCAAATATGGTTACGCCTTTGTTGAACCTGCCGGGGGCGCACCAGATGTTTTCAATCGAGGCCTGACCAATCTGTTTTTCGCCCAACCTGCGCAATCCGCACGTCAGGCTGACCCGTTCGCTTTATATATATTGGGGTTACCTGCTGATGCGCGCCCCGCCACCTTTGCTGTTGTCAGCCTCGACGATCCCTTCACCTTAGGGGTGATGGAACGCCTGAAAGGTTTGTTAGCCGATGGCGGGTTAGAGCTGGTCCTTGATACGACCTACCCAGAAGGGATGACCGATTTTACGGAGATTGCCCAACAAGTGGCTGCGCTGGATCCGGACTTAATTTTGGGGGGGACACAAACGGAAGACTCCATTGGGCAAATTCAGGCTTACCAGGCGACAGGATATCAGCCTCGGATCGCCTACTTTACCTCGGGACCATCCTTACCTGGGCCGTTTAGAGGCGCGCTCGGTTCCGCGACCGAAGGAATATTCGCTTCGATTTCCTGGTTCCCCGAAGCGAAAGAATTCCAAAATGCAGAGTTCACCGCAAAATATATTGAAATGTTTGGCGGAACATTAGGGGACATTGCAGAAGACTCTGCTAACGCCTTTACTGTTGGTCAAGTGTTGCAGCAAGCAGTAGCAAATGTGGACACCATTGACAATGCGGCGCTCATTGACGAGTTGCATCAAGGGACATACCAAACCATCGTTGGTCCATTGAGTTTTGATGAAACGGGGGCACCCCAGGGTAGTTACATGCTGTTGCAGTGGCAGGGCAATAACTTTGTCATTGTCGGCCCGGCGGACCGTGCCGAAGTCGATCCACAAGCTCCGCCAAAAACAGAATGGTAAATCGTGACTACTCAGCCGGAGCAAGAAGTAGCCAAAAAAAGGTGTGAGTAGAGGGCGGACACCCCTCCCCTACACCTTTTTTTGGCAATCCCCAGGCTTTTGCCTGAACGGAGTAAAGGAATATGAGAAATAGCCTTCGAATTCGGTTAACGGTCATCTTGATTGGCCTGGCGATAGGACCGCTATTGATATCAGGCGTGCTCCTCGTCCAACGAAGTTTTTCCACCGTTGAAGCACAGGCTTTGGATTTGCAAAGTCAGGTCGCACGAAATGTCGCCTCGGAAATGGAGGATCTCCTTCATGATATCGAGAACGACCTTTCGAACCTGGGAAATGACATCCGTGCTTTTCAAGTGCCGGATCACGCCCAACAACTGAGTATTCTATTAGGGGCATTAGGCTCGGGTACTTATAAGGATGCTTACGAGGGATTTTCTCTGCTTGATGGTGTGGGACAAGAGCAGGTGCGGGTTTCCCGGCAAGAAATTGTTCCGAGCGGGAATCTGCAAAGCCGGGTTGGGTTGCCTGAATATGAGCAGCCCCAAGCCACCCGGGAGGTGTACTTCAGTCCCGTGTGGTTTGATGCGGTGACCGGGCGACCCTTTATCACCATGGCCGTTCCCTTGTTTCAACCCCGTAGTGTGGAATTGTATGCGGTATTGGTAGCGGATGTGCGTTTTGAGGTGGTCGGCAACTTGCTTCGCCGTTTGCAGGTTGGGGAAGCGCAGACGGTTTATATTGTTGACCCATCAGGACAGGTATTGGCCCGTCAAGATCGGACTGTTGATTTACAGGAGGCTCGTCTAGTGCTTCCAGGCCAACCCAGTGCCCAGACCGGACTGGATGGGACAGAAGTTATGCTGGCGTATAACCAGATTCAGTTGGGAGATCAGACCCTGATCGCAGTCGCGGAAAAACCTGCGCCGGTTGCGCTGGAATTGGCGACCAGTAATATGATCACGATTATCATCGTCATCGCAGGCGCTTTGGTCGTCGCGGTGATCGCCGTGATCGTGTCCATCCGTCAAATTGTTGTTCCGGTCGAAGAATTAGCACGAACGGCAGAGCAAATTGCTGCTGGAGATTTGAATCAAACGGCGAAAGTGGCACGTAAGGACGAAATTGGGACGCTGGCGAATACATTCAATACCATGACGGAGCAGCTCCGCAACCTGATTGGAACCCTGGAGCACCGGGTAAATCAACGAACTCAAGCATTGGCCACCTCCACCGAAGTCAGCCGCCGCCTCTCGACTATTTTGAATCAGGATGAACTGGTGAAGGAAGTGGTGGAGCAGGTACAGCAAGCGTTCAATTATTACCATACCCACATTTATCTTTGGGATGGCAAGCGTGAAAACCTGGTCATGGCGGGTGGAACCGGTGAGGCAGGGCGGGTCATGCTCGCGAGCAGGCACTCCATCCCAGCAGAAAGAGGGTTGGTTGGCCGGGCAGCGGAAACCGGGATGGTCGTGCTTGTACCCAATGTTTCCCAAACGATTGGCTGGCTTCCTAACCCGCTTCTGCCCGAAACAAAATCCGAAGTTGCTGTCCCAATTCTCTTGGGCGAAACGGTTTTGGGTGTATTGGATGTCCAGCATCATATTGAGAATGGGTTGACTCAGGCGGATGCTGATCTGTTGCAATCTATCGCGAACCAGGTTGCGATCGCGCTTCAAAATGCTCAAGCTTTTGTAATTGCACAGAAAGAAGCGGAAAAAGAAATCCAGCGCAATGAAATCATTCAAAAAATACAAAATACGACCTCGATTGCAGAAGCCCTGAAAGTTGCGGTTCGTGAGTTAGGACGGGCAACTCTTGTGCCCCAGGCCATCGTTCGGCTGTATCAGGAAACCGGAGAGAATGGGCAAAAGACCGTCACTTCTACTGCCGACTGATTTCTAGCTATTTGGAGAACAGGCTTGAAAGTGAACACAGGAAAAAAATGACCATGAATAACCCGGATCCACATTTGAATGAACAAAATCGTCGTGTATTGCTTGTTACCTTGCTGGTGGCTGGTGCTTTATCCTTAATGAGCATCTTCGCATTTTCTGAACTGCTGAAAGCAACCACCTGGCAGGGTGTGGCCGCCAATATTATTACGCCTGTGATGGCGATCCTGTCCATGATCAGTGCTGGTTTGTGTTGGAGGATTAACCGGATTGCGGGCATCCGGCTTTTGGTAGGAAGTTTGATGGGGGGGATGTTAGTGCTGCCTATTCTCATCGAGGGCTATGGGTTTCTGGCCGCTGTCATCGTTGTCATTGTCTCATCACTAATTGCCGTTCAAACCCTTCCTGCACAAGAAGCCAATCGCTTGAGCCTGGTTAGTTTAGCGGTGGGGTTCGTGATTGTGGTAATGGATACGCTTTGGCCGGGAGAACGCCTCGCGGCAGTACCACAAATCCGTGAAATTGCCAATTGGACGACCGCAATCGTCTTGTTTATTTACGCAGGGATGACCTTACGCCAGTTTCAGAATTACAACTTACGGACAAAGCTGGTGATCACCTTCCTGGCAGTCACCATCATTTCCGTTGGTTCTGTCGCATTGATAACTAATCGGATCATGAGTGCGGAGATTACTCGCCAGGTGGGGTCAAACCTTCAAAGGCTGGGAAACACGATTTCAGAGGACCTGACCAAAACCTTGCTCTCACAAATTGAAATTCTTCGGGTTACGACCTCTCAATTTGAACGAATTGCACAGGAAGCCAACGCACGCTACGATGGCGACCAGAATACCATCCAAGAGCGGATTTTGAATTTAGACGAAACCTGGCGGAATGCCATTGACACCGATTCGGTCATCTTGAATGTAGTCAATAATAATGCCGCGCGGGAACTTAGACAAATACGATCCACTATTCCTGCACATGTTGAAATTTTTCTAACGGACAAATATGGTGCAAATATTGCCGCTACCAACCGGACCTCGGACTATTACCAGGCAGACGAAGCCTGGTGGCAGGTGGCCTATAATAATGGAGAGGGAGACGTTTTTATCAGTTCCCCAGTTTATGACGAGAGCAGTCAGACCCTTGCCATTGATTTTGCCGTTCCTGTGTTTGCGGCCGGGGAGGTGGTGGGCGTTTTACGTAGTTCTTATGATATCTCCGCTCTGTCACTCATCTTAGAAGAGGTCAATTTAGGGGGGGGGGGCGGACACGCCGATTTGCGATTCGCTGACGATCTCTTATTAAGTTTAGATAGAACCGAGTTAGAAGTTATTGATTTGGAAACCCAAAGCCAACTCGATTTAGCTGCGGGGAACTTTGCCGAGATTATCTTTGAAGATAACAATGTCCTTGCCAGCCAGGTGCCGCTTGCGCTTACGGCTGAGGATGCCCCTGCCCAAGCTGTAACGAATTTGGGTTGGTCGGTGATTATTCACCAGGACATCGAAACAGCCTTTGCGGTTATTGACACCTCAGCTCGCACCATCTTCCTGTTTTCTTTGGGGCTATTGATTGTCGTGGGTATTCTGGCGATTTTTGTTTCCAATCAACTGGCAAACCCAATCTTGAAACTCACTGAAACTGCTCAGCAAGTGCGTGCAGGAAATTTGGATGCCCAGGCCGAGGAAACCTCACAAGATGAAATCGGGGCCTTGGCAGCGGCCTTCAACCAGATGACGGGTCAAATCCGTTCTATGGTCGGAACGCTTGAGCGGCAGGTTTCAGACCGCACCCGTGCTTTAAACACCTCAACTGAAGTCAGTCGCCGCCTCTCTACCATTCTTGATCCCGACCAACTGGTCAAAGAAGTGGTTGAACAAGTGCAACAAGCTTTCAACTATTACCATGCACACATTTATCTTTTCGATCAAAATCGGGAAAACCTGCGGATGGTCGGCGGCACGGGAGAGGCCGGGCGTACCATGCTGAAAAACCATCATGCCATCCCTGCCGGAAGAGGCCTGGTAGGACGGGCAGCAGAAACCAATCAAGTGGTTCTCGTTTCAGAAACGACTGCAGACCCTAACTGGCTGCCCAACCCGCTACTGCCCGATACGAAATCAGAAATTGCCGTACCTATTGCAGTTGGCGAGAG
>DATDOR010000250.1:0-4399 GCA_035293165.1 Anaerolineales bacterium
GAAGACCACCTGCCCATTCGCCTCATCCACAACGGGTAGTGAAAGCAAATATTCGCGCAGTGGTTTGTCGAAGGTGGTTTTCCACAACAAGCCATCCTCCAGGCTAAAGACATGCAAGGTATTGGTGGCATCGAGTTGCAAATAGACCTCTCCGGCGTGGATCAGCGAAGGCGCCGGCGGGTCGAAAGCGTCACTGGGCAGCGGGGGAATGGAAACCGGGAAAGACCAGCGTTCGCTCCCGTCCGGGCCAATTGCGTAGAGGCGTTCCTCGGTTTTTACCACAATGGTTCCGTCGCCAAAAATCTCCATCGGCAGGAATCCGGTAAATGAGTTTCGCAACGGATAGATATCTTCGATCTTTCGTTGCAGGTGTGGGCTACCATCGGCGTTTAAAGCGTAAACTGTATGATCTTTCGTGATGAAATAAAACCCTCCATCATCCAATATGATTGGACCCTGTTCAAACTCTGTCGGAAACGTCCATTTCCAGCCACTGGGAACAGGTTCGGCTCCGGCAAAGGAGGAGGCTGCGTCCGGGGCGATTTCTGCGGGCGGTAGGGCAAGCGTGGGCGTTGGGGGCGGCGACGCGACCTCAACCGGGGCGGGGGAGGCTTCGACAGGTGTGTTGCCGCTCCCCAGCGTGGGGGCGGATCCGATTTCGTCGGTTCCAGCAATCTGCGGGGGCGAGGCGGGCAGTCCCGGAACAGGGATGGTTCCAGCCAACCAGCCGCGCATGACCAGCACTCCTATCAGAAGTCCAATTCCGAACACCAGATAACCGAGCGATTTACGATTCATGGCGCTGTGATCTCCAGGTTCAAAACATACAAGTTTTGTTCATCTGTCAGTACATACAACTGCCCATTGCGGAATAAAAGCCCAAAAAACGGGTTGAAATTGCCGGAGACGCCTCCGATGGTCGTCTCCCAAACCGGGTCCTGGTTTCCGGCAACGTACTTTCTGCAGGCCAATTGCATTTCGATTAGATGCTGTTCGCATACGGCAAGCGAAACTTCACCCGGTTCCTGCAAGTCAATGCGGACCAGACTCCAATCCAATTGCAGGGCGTTCATCACTTCCCCATCCGGGTTGAGCCAGACCAGGTACGGCCCGTTCTGGGTGAAATATTCCATCTCGGTGATTTGCGAAGGGTAAACGCGGACTCTTGGGGCGGAAAAAGTTTGCAACCCCTCGGCGTTGAACCGCGAGGTGTGCAGACTCTCAAAGCCATCCGGGCCAACCTGCCAGCGAATGACATTATTTCCAGTCAACAGATAATCGAATCCATCCTCACCGCGGATGAAAGCGTCTACTTCGTAGGGAAACGCCATTGAAGCCAGTTCGCCCGTATCGGAGCGTACCAGGTCGTCGGTGACGTAGATGTACTGACCCCCCACGCTGTAGTCAGGGAGAGTGTAGAAGCGGAAGGTGTTCAGGTTGGTACGCCAGCGCGGTTCGCCTGTGGGGGTGAGCGATTGCAGACGCCCGTTTGTGCCATTTGTCAGGACGTAATACAGGTTCCCATCCGGGGCGAGGATAGGAGATGATGCGGCACGCAGCCCTTCTTCGGGGTCGTAAGTCCAGGCCAATCCTTCTCGTGAAAATGCATAGAGCGTGCCTTGGGCATCAACGAAATATGCCTGGTCCTCTCCAACGGCGGGTCTATAAAAATCCTCCCGGAACCCGGTTTCAAATGTGTATTGCCACAGCAGGCCATCGGCCAGGGTGTAAGCATAAAGCGTATAGGTCGAGTCAAGTTGAAGGAAAATATCACCGAAACGTGCAACAAACGGTGCAGGCAAGAATTCACCAAAACCGCTTACAAAAGGCCTCGATCCTGTCATGAAGAATTCCCACCGAATATTCCCATCAGAGTTCAATGCGAAAAAGTTGTCCGGAGTGCAGGCGGTAATCGTGCCATCTTCGTAGAATGAAACGCAATTGAAACTCACAGGCTCGTCCGGGTCGTTTTCGGGGAATTCGGGTAGGGTTAGCTCGTTTCGCGGACTGCCATCAGGGTTGAGCCGGTAGACCGTGCCGCTTTCCCCTACAAGATTGATCACACCGTTGGACAATACTTCGGGGCCGATGACGATTTTTTCGGGGGCGGTGAAAAGCCAGCCGTTGTCGAGCGTGGTTAATTCGCCAAACACAGGAGTGGGGCCGGTGATGGGTTCGAGTGTGGGGGTGAGGGTTGGGGAAGGGGCTTGCGTCGGGGTCGGTAAACTGGTTGGGGATTGGCTCGTTCCCCCCGGCCCGGGTTCGGATCCGCTTTCATCCGAGCGGGGTGTCTCGCCGGGGTCGGCGATGTGCACGGGTGGGACGGGCAATCCCGGCAGAGTGATTTTTTCATCCATCCAGCCACGCATCAGCAACGCACCGGTGAGGAGGCCGATCAGGAAAGCGAGGACGCCAAGAAATTTACGGGGCATGTTTGTCGTAACGTAGTTTGTAGCTCTGCGCTATCGTGCAGCGAATAACAGCACTGGCGTGCCTCACTACAAACAATGGATTATTTTAGTTTTGCATCCTCTGAAGTTCGCAGACGGGGGTCGAAGATGCGGACGAGGACGGAGGCGATCAGATCAGCGAGGAGGAACATGGCGGCGAACATCATCAGAACGATGGCGACGACTTCCGGGTCGAGGAATAAAACAGCACCCTGTGAGCTGCTCAGGAGCGGGGGAACGAGGGTTTGGGCGAGTAACCGGCCCAGCCCTGGCCAGGAAAATAGCCATTCGACAACAACGAGTTCGCCAACAAGCAGGCGGAATGAGCCAGTGATGGTGAGGATCACTGGGGCGATGATGTTCCGCATGGCATACTTGGTGCGGATGCTGCGCCAGGATTGGCCGAGGCTGCGCCCGGCGGTGACGTATTGTTTGCTCAGTTCACCGGACAGCACGCCCGCGGTGAGTTGGGCAATTTGCATGGTGGGGCGGGCCATCAGGGCAATGACGGGGAGGACGAGGTGGTTATCCCAACCAAACCCTTGCATGGGAAAGGGCAGCGGGGTGCCGGGGCCTTTCCACAAGACATAGGAGATGGAGCCAACGATCAGCAAACTTCCGATATAAAAACTGGGCATGGCCAGCCCGGATGTGGAAACGAAGGTCAGCCAACGTTTGACTCCAGGCGGTTGGTTGCGGACGGCTATCAGCCCTAAAAACACACCAATGAGCATGCTTAGAACCAGTGCCAGACCTAACAAGCCACCACTGGCGAGGGTTGACTCGCTCAGGGTCCCCAAAACGGACTCTTGCACTACGGAGCGAGTCTCGGGATTGAAGAAGGTTTTTAGATAAGCCTGGTATGCGGGAATGAGCGGGCCGGACTCGGGGATAAACGGCAAGTAGGGCGTGCGCGCCGCGCGGATAGGCCGGGCAAAGTAGGCGTAGGTAAAGCCCAGGAAGTTGACCAGCAACATCGCTGGGGGGAGGATAAGAAGTCTTCTGAGAATGTAGCGGATCATGGTGTGTCCTTAATCAGGTATAAATGTCCTTCTTCTGTCGCCATAATCAACATATCGGGGAGTAGTACGCCACCTGTGAATTCCTCAAATTTCGTGTTCAACTTAGCTTCCCACAGAGGCTGTTGGCTATCAGGAGAGAAGGCGAAACAATAAGGCTCGGGGGATTGTGCTATGCTAACTGGCTTGCGCCCACAGGCGTATACGGTCCAGTCACCATCCACGCCCGGCACAACTTGAAGGAACACGTTGTCAGCGGCGCTTGTGGTGAGGCCTTCGCCCGCTGGCGTGAACCAGGCGATCAGATCGCGACCCATTACCCAGACCGCCCCTTCTGGTGTCACGCCAACTTCGGTTGGCGCGCCGAAAGAGGTAATGACACGCTCTTCGGCCATCACCGCCCGGCCATTGTTGTATGTCCACCGCGCCAGGGTATCTTGCAGGAGTAAATATAGTTGCCCATCCCCGCCCACGAACAGACGATCCGGCTTGAAATCAAAGCCCAAATCCACCGGTGACCCATCGGCAGCGAGGAAAGCTTCCCCGTGAAATAGCATCAATTGGCCGTCCGGGGTGGGCTGCGGAGTGCGGAAGTAGCTAAACGTTTGCACCGGGGAGGCCCATATACTCTCACCCGTTGGGGAGACAGCCTGGATATAGCCTTGGGCAGAGATGTCGAGTGTATAGTAAATCTTCCCATTCAGGCCGATGGCAGGGCCGGCGACGGCTTTGCCCATTTCCGGCTCAAACCTCCAAAGCAGGTTTCCCTCCAGGTCAAAGGCTGTCAGTCCGGCCTGGTCCGTGGCGTATAGGATTTTCTCAGACAATGCAGGAGTCCCAACCGGCTTCGCTGGGAGGGTTGTTTGCCAGACGATTTCGCCCGATGGAGTCAGCGCATAGAGTTCACCGTTGTTGGAAGCGATAAAGATC
>DATDOR010000251.1:0-4366 GCA_035293165.1 Anaerolineales bacterium
ACAAAATCGTCGCGGTTTTTGTCTCTCAGCCAGCGGCCCAGAATTTCTTCGGACATACCGTCCGTGTACACATCGGCGGTGTCAATGAAGTTGCCGCCTGCCTCGATAAAACGGTTCAGGATTTTGAAACTGTCTTCTTCAGTAGTTTCGCGCCCGAACGTCATCGCGCCCAGGCAGAGTTCGCTCACACGGAGGCCGGTACGGCCCATTTGTCGGTAGTTCATGATATTCTCCTATTGTTTGAAAGTTTGGATAATCTCGACTGCTCGTTGAATGCCATTTTCCGCGCGCAGTTTTTGGCCCAGGTCGGTGGCGCGGCGGCGCATTTCGGAGTCGGTCACGGCGGTTTGGATGGATGCGGCGAGCCGTTCGGGGGTCAGTTTGTTGAATGGGATGGGTTTCGGCCCCACGCCCATTTCAGCGGTCCGTGCGCCCCAGTAAAACTGGTCAAACACAAACGGCACGATCAGTGAAGGCACCCCCGACCAGAATCCGAGCCCCGTTGTCCCCGACCCGCCGTGATGGACAATCGCCGCCATTTTGGGGAACAGCCAGCCGTAGGGGGCGTAAGTAATGGGAAAAATCTCCGGGGGAAGTGCCCCGCCCAGACCCGCCCACCCGGCGTGAAGGATCGCCCGCTGCCCGCTCAAACGAACCGCTTCGACGATGTGTGCCGTTGTTTGAGCAGGATCGCTGACCGGCATACTGCCAAACCCGATGAAGACGGGAGGTGATCCCGCGTCCAAAAATTGTACCAGTTCGGGTGGAGGCGTCCACGCGGGCTCGTCGGGAAACCACCACCCGGTCAGGTGGACGTGCGCGTCCCAGTCGGGCGGGCGCGGTACGACATGTTCACTGAACCCACACAAGACCGGGACGCGGTTGTGCGCATTGGCTTTGTACGGGCCGAAAAAGGGTTGGGGTGACAGGCCAAACGTTCCTGTCCGCACGCGGTTGACCGTTTTTCGGAAGAGTTGCCATCCGACTTGCTCGCCAAACCAGTAGGTAAACAGGTTGTACCCGGGTAGCCAGGACAGCGTGTTGGGAAACCCAACCAGAGGGCGGGTGCGGGTGCGTGTCAGGGGGATGACGGTGACAATCGCCCAGGGGATGCCGAGATATTCCGCGAGATCACCGCCGAACAGATTGGCCGGGAGTTGGTTCAGGATCAGGTCGGTGTTGAGCAGGCCGGTCAGGTCTTGGGGTAGGCTTTCCGTCAGCGAGCCGAATGAACGCGCAACGGTAAGCATGGTTTGGAATGGGTTGTTCTTCCGGGATGCATTCTCTTCTTGCATCGCATGGCTCAAAATGGCCTGGATATCCCCGTGAATGGGATAGAACTCCAACCCAGCGTCGCGGATCATGGAGGCGAACAGTTCAAACGTCGCTACACAGACTCGATGCCTGGCGTCCTGTAACGCTTTCCCAAGCGGGACGAAGGGCTGGACATCCCCACGAGAGCCGAGGGCGAGGATGGTGATGTGCATGATTATCGTGTCCTTAAAATCGCTTCGATTTGGTCACAATGTCCGGCTTCGTGTGTTGCCATGTGCCGGACTTGGCTGAAGACGGTGTTGCGGCGGGCGGTTGTTCGAGTAACGGTGACCCTACCCGACGGGTGCAGGTTTGAATCCGGCGGGGAGTGTCTTCAAGGGTGTTGAGGAGTTTTGTTATTTTGGCAGCAGTGATTTTCATGGAGAAATTATACAAGAAAACCTACAGGTGATTTTGGCTTTAGGATTTGTGACAGCAGGAATCACCGCATTGGGGACTGTCCGGGCGAGAATTCGTTTATTTTTTGTAACTACTCAGCCTAGAGTGGAAATGACCCGAAAAAAAAGTGTGCGTAGGGTGTACACCCTACGCACACTTTTTTTTCGGAGTTTCCTCTGCCTTAGCCTGAACAGTTACCGATCAACCCAAAATTGAGACCAAAATGTAAGCGCGTCCTCTTGACAAAAAATGTTAACTCGTATAATATTTTTCGCTGTTGCTAAATATTAACCCGTTTACTATTTTTATTAACAGCTTACTGAATAATACCCACTAAATACTGCCTCATGTCCGTCCGCCACGCCATCCTCGGCCTGCTCGCCCAAAAACCCCGACACGGGTACGAACTCCATGTAGTCTTTTCCGCGGTCGTGGGCGATGTAAATTGGGATGTGAAACCCGCCCAGATTTACACCACTCTCAACCGTCTAGAAGAGGCGGGGCTGGTGGAGATGGCTTCCGACCTGGGCGAAGGCGACGAACCTGACCGGCGCGTGTACGCCGTCACTGGCGCGGGGTACGCGGCCCTGCAGGAATGGTTCTCTGCCGGGAGCGCGCCCGATCACCAGCGTGACGAGTTCTTTGTCAAGGTAATGGTTGCGCTTGTCTCTGGGGAAGCCGATCCCTGGCGGTTGATCCAGACCCAACGGGCGCATATTTTCCGCGAGCTGCACGCCACGACCCAACAACGCGACCGCCATGATCCCCGCGCAGAGATGGCGCACATCCTTCTAATGGACAAAGTGATCATGCACCTCGAAGCTGACCTGCGCTGGTTGGACATTGTCGAAAGCCGCATCGAAGCTGTCAAACGCCAACCTCTACCCGAACCGGAAATCCGCCGGAGAGGACGGCCGCGGAAGGGTGTAACAGAAGCGAAAGACCCGCCCGCGGAAAATAGTAAACAGGTATACAGGTAGATAAAGTAGACAAGGTTTACCTGTATACCGGTGTACTTTATCTACCTTGTCTACTTTTGTTACCAGGAATTTACAATGACCTACAACCTCACCCACAAAACCATTATCATCACCGGCGCAAACTCCGGGATTGGCAAAGCCGCAGCGATCCAACTCGCCCGACTGGGGGCGAACGTGATCATGGCCTGCCGCAGTCTGGATCGGGGACAGAAAGCCCTCGAAGATGCCCGCAAAGCCAGCGGCAATGATACTGTCGAACTCATGCGCGTCGACATGTCTTCGCAGAAATCCATTTGCGATTTTGCCAACGATTTCAAAGCCAAGCACGACCGCTTGAATGTTCTTATCCACAATGCCGCGAACTTCGATCACGATTTGAAAAAGGCCACCCTGACCGAAGACGGTGTGGAAACGGTCTTCGCCACCAATCACCTCGGCCCGTTCTTGATGACTCACGCCTTGCTGGACATGCTCAAAACCAGCAAAGGCCGGATCATCACCGTCGCTTCGAAAGGCTTGATTTCCTACCCGTTCCTGGACATTGAATTCGACAACCTGAACGGCGAGCGCAAATTCAACATGCAGCACGCATACTACCACTCGAAACAGTCTCAAGTCATGTTCACCTTCTATCTTGCTGAACAGTTGAAAGACAAGGGCGTGACCGTCAACTGCGTCCGAGTCGGCAACGTCGTCATCCCGGACGAACGGCTGACCCACCTGCCCAAGTGGATGCTCAAAATGTACGAGATGAAGCGCAAATTTGCCATGACTCCCGAAAAAATGGCCGAAACCTACGTTTGGCTCGCCGCCGATCCTGCCGTCGCAAACGTTACGGGCGGCTACTTCGACGGCCCCAACGTCCCCGTCAAAGCCAACAAAAACGCCTACAACCGTGAGACGCAGAAGCGATTGTGGAAGGTGAGTGAGGAACTGGTGAAGGTAAGCTGGTACACAGGTAAACAAGTAAACAGGTAAACAGGTCCCCACCTGTCTACCTTGTGTACTTAAATCGCTCACCGAAAGGAACAACTATGATCAACGTCGAAAACCTGACCTTCACCTATACGGGCACGAACGATCCCGCTATCAAAAACCTGAATTTCGCCATCCAGCCCGGAGAAATTTTTGGGTTCCTGGGGCCAAGCGGAGCCGGGAAGTCCACCACGCAAAAGATTCTGTTTCGCCTGTTGCAGGGCTTTCAAGGATCGGTGCAGGTGCTTGACCGCGACCTGCGTGAGTGGGGCTATGACTATTTTGAGCAGGTCGGCGTGAGTTTTGAGATGCCGAACCATTATACAAAACTGACGGGCATCGAGAACCTGCGTTATTTCGGCGCGCTGTATCAGGGAGAGGTCCTGTCGCCTGAGGCGTTGCTGGAGATGGTAGGTTTGCAGGACGACGGCGATATGCTCGTCTCGCAATATTCCAAAGGGATGAAGAACCGTTTGAGCGTGGCGCGCTCCTTGGTCAATAACCCGCGCTTGTTGTTTATGGATGAACCCACAGCAGGCCTTGACCCCGTGAATGCGCGCAAGATCAAGGACTTGATCAAAACACAAAAGGACGCAGGGAAAACGGTCTTCCTGACAACACACGATATGAACATCGCCGATGAACTTTGCGACCGCGTTGCCTTCATCGTGGACGGCCAGATCAGCATGATCGATTCG
>DATDOR010000252.1:0-9867 GCA_035293165.1 Anaerolineales bacterium
GCTAACGTTTGTTTAAGCGGTCGGCGCGGGAGTCACCAGATTGACCGGGACGATTCCTGGAAACCCTTTATGAGCCTTCGAGAATTTTACAGGAAGGGATTCCAGATCAGTGAAAGCAGAATCGCCAGCGCAATCAGCGCCGCGCCGACGGCGATGAACATGACACTGATCTCCATCGTCTCCTCGGTCGTAATCAAGAAGCTGGGGAGATTCTGGAACACATTTTGCAGTTCGCTGGCGCTGGTGGCCGAAGAATATGCCCCCCCGGTCATGTCTGCGATTTGAATCAGCGTTTGCTCGTCAATCGCCCGGCTAAATCCCCGCCCCCCGCCGCCAAAGGAGCCGCCACCAAAGGACCCGCCAAAAAAGACAGCATCCTGGCATTGTGGGCCGCCAAATGGGCTGGTTTCGCTCTCCGTTCCAAACCCGATGGTATATACGCGCACGCCCCGGTCTACAGCCAGTTGTGCAGCGTCCAATGGGAACGGGCCGGAAGTGGTCACGCCGTCGGTCAAGAGCACAATGATGTGGGGGACATATTCCCCTTCGGGGACGGGGGTGGGCAAAATACCGGAGGGAGAATTTTCAAAAATGGGGGCAACCCGTTGATCCATTTCGGCAATCGCATCCAGGGATTCCAAAATGGCGCTGCCAATCGCCGTCCTGCGCGCAGGGACCAGGCGTTCGATGGCGCCTTGAAGCAAACCCTGATCGCTCGTCGGCGCTTGAATGAGGCCCGCAAACCCTGCAAACGCGACAATCCCGATCTGCGTGTTCGGGTCCTGGCGCTCTGTGAAGGATTGTGCTGCCGCCTTGGCCGCTTCCAGACGATTGGGCGGGATATCCGTCGAACACATGCTCAGTGAGACATCCAACGCCAAAATGACGATATTCTGCCCCACAGGGATTTGCACGCGGGCAACCGGGCGGCTCATCGCCATGACCAGGCTGGTGAGGGCCAGCGCAAACAAAATAAATGGGAGGTGACGCCGTACCCAAGACTGGCGCGGAAGCACATCGCGGATCAACGAAAGACTGGAATACCGCACAGTATATCGCCGCCGCCGTCGCAATATCCAGATGTACGCGGCGACAATCAAAGGGATCAGTCCAAACAAAAACAAGAAGCCGGGCCACAGTAAATCCATCTTTCAACTCCGTAAATCCTCACAAATTGACGAACGGCGTTCCTTAAACGACCCTCCTGAAACCAAAATGATGTCCCAAAAGGAACGCCGTTCGTGGGTTCAAGGTCAAAATGAGAATGTTAAAACACGCGCCCAAACCAAAGAAGCGAAATCGCACCGCCAATCAACAGAAGAATGATGCTGATTCCCCCAAAAATAGAAGTCATTTCAACTGGTTCTGTTTTGACGGTCAGTTGGGGTTCAATAATATCGTAAATTTCTTGTAAGTCTTCTTCGCTCTGCGCGTTGTAATAAATTCCTTCGGTGATCTCCGAGATTTGTTGCAACATCATCTCGTCCAGTTCGGTGTGGACGATGAAATCATCAATCAACAAGTCTGCCCCGGTCGGGCTGCCAATACCGATTGTGTAAATGCGAACGCCCCGGTCTGCAGCAGCATGGGCTGCGGAAAATGGGTCTGGCTCCATGTTGTTCTCCCCATCGGTCAACAGGATGATAGCAGCCGGGGAGTAAGTCCCGCGTGGCAAAGGTGTTGGCGTGGGAACCGGCGTCAAATCATCGGTTAAAGTCTCCACGCTGTTGGGATCAATGAGCCTGAGCGAGGTGAGAATCCCGTTTGCAAGCGACGTGCCCCGCTGGGGTGTCAAGCGATGGATTGCACCGAGAATGGCCTCTTTGTCGTTCGTTGGAATCTGGATAGACAATCCCCCTTCGCTGAAAGCAACCACTCCGATCAAAATACTGGATGGTTGATTCTCGACGAAATCCTGCACTGCTGCTTTGGCTGCATCCATGCGGGTGGGCTGTAAATCGTCCGCTGCCATACTGCCCGAAACATCAAACGCCAGGATCACCGTCCCTTCAATGCGGGGCAGGCTGAGAACTGCTTGCGGACGGGCGAGCGCGATGAGAAGAATCGTCAGGCCAGATAAAAACAACAAAGGAGGCAAATGCCGCCGCCGGCCGGTAGAATTGCCTGCCGAATCCTGTGCCAATCCAAAAGCAGCACTCGTAGAAAACCGGCGGCGACGCTGCAGGGCGCGCATGTACAATCCCGCAATCAAGGGGAGCAGCACCAGAGAGAACAGCATCATCGGCCAGAGGAAGGACACCGCTTATCTCCTTCGTTGTTTCCGCAGCGCCGCAAAACGCACAATCGCACGCACCAGGTCTTCGTCTGTGGACAGGGTCAGCGCATCCACCCCTGCCCGCCGGAACACCGCATCCAGTTCCGCCTCACGCTGTTTCGCGGCTTCCTGAAACCGTTGGCGGAATTTTTTATCATGCGTATCCACATACAATTGCTCGCCCGTTTCCGCATCTTCTAAAATAACCGGGCCTACATCAGGCAGCTCCATCTCACGCGGGTCGAACAACCGCACCGCCATCACCTCATGCCGTTGGTTGAGCAGGCTCAGCGGACGCTCCCACCCTGGTACGCTGATGAAATCTGAAATGATGAAGATCAACGAACGTTTTTTGATGGCGTGCAATCCACCCTGTAAAAGCGGGGACAGGTTCGTGAACGAAACACGAGACAGGCGGGGATGCTTGAGTAAATCGTTCACCAGCCGGAGAACCTGGATTCGCCCTCCCCGAGCCGGGATAGTGTGCTCAACCCGATCACCGTAAAAAATCGCGCCAATTCGGTTCCCGTGACGCGTCAGCAGCCGCGCAATGGTGGTGACAAAATCAATCAGCACCGTTCGTTTGAGACTTTGCGTGGTCCCAAAATCCACAGAGGGACTCAAATCGAGCAAAAACCAGGCCGTGATTTCGCGGTCTTCTACATATTGGCGAATGTAGGGTGCATCCATCCGCGCGGTGACGTTCCAGTCAATATAGCGGATGTCATCTTCCGGCTGGTACTCGCGCAGGTCTGCAAAGTCCACGCCGTAGCCGTAAAAAAGACTGCGGTAATCGCCCTGCAACTGCCCATCCAACCGGCGGATGACCTGCCAGTCCAGTCGTTGCAGGATTCGTTCGGGGGTCGCCCGGTTCGGGATTGTCTGATCAGGCATTAATACGGGCATAATTTTGTTCGCGCAAAGGAACTACCGGGATCGGGATGCGATCCAAAATCTTATTCAGAAGATCGTCCGCGCTTATGTTATCGGAGAGCGCCTCATACGTCAGCACGAGGCGGTGGCGGATAACATCCAAGGCCATATCCAACACGTCCTGCGGCAGCGCGTACTTTCGCCCACGGACGAACGCCAACGCCCGGGCGGTCAAGACGAGATTGATGGACGCACGAGGACTTGCGCCGAAGAGAATGTAGGGTTCTAGCTCTTTCAACCCAAAATCTTCCGGCTGGCGTGTCGCAGTGACCATTCGAACCGCATATTCGATCAAGGCGGGGTCTGCATAAACTTGATCCACCTCTTTTTGTAATTCGATAAGTTGTTCGGTGGTCAGAACTTTTTGTACGGCTTGTAAGGTGCTGGTCATCCGTTCGACAATGACAAATTCCTCGGTTGAATTGGGATACCCCACGAGCACCTTGAGCATGAAACGGTCTACCTGTGCTTCAGGCAGGGCATACGTTCCTTCAGTTTCGATGGGATTTTGTGTAGCCAGCACCAGGAAGGGATTGGGCACTTTGAATGTCTCGCGGCCAATGGTTACCTGCCGTTCCTGCATGACTTCGAGTAGCGCGCTTTGCACTTTGGCCGGTGCGCGGTTGATTTCATCCGCAAGCAGGAGATTGGTAAATACTGGCCCAAGTGACGTGTTGAATTCCCCTGTCTTTTGATTGTAGATGCGTGTCCCGACCAGGTCCGCCGGAACCAGATCGGGGGTGAACTGGATGCGTTTGAATTCTCCACCAATCGCTTCTGCCAGGGTTTTGATCGCCATCGTCTTTGCCAGCCCCGGTACCCCCTCAACCAGGATATGCCCCCTCGCGAGCAGCGCAACGATCAGCCTTTCTAGCATATGATCCTGCCCAACGATGATCTTCTTCACTTCGTACAATACACGTTCCATGGGCCTTTTATTAAGGTTATCGGAATGATTCATGAATATGCTCCTTAGGGGTGGATTTCACTTTAGGAACGGCGTTGCTCGCGAACATTTTTTGCTTCTTCCATAATTGATTACAAAAACCAACAAAGGTACGCTTACACTTTGGGGAAGCAACGCCGTTCCTGACAATATTGTGATTTAGTGGGGTGGCGAGCCGCCAACGGCAGCTACAGCTACATCAATCGGCACGGCAAAACCAATGCCAACAAAGAAACTTTCATCCGTCGGGTTCACAATCCCGGTAACGATCCCCACGACATGCCCGGCGCGGTTTAATAAAGGCCCACCCGAATTGCCGGGATTGACTGCGGCGTCAATTTGAATCAGCCCCTCTAACCGTCGCTCACTTTCGGGAATGAGGAATGTGCGGTTAAAACCGGAGATGACCCCCGCACTCATCGAGCTATAAAAACCAAACGGATTCCCGACGACAAACGCTTCGTCCCCAACGTTTAGCGCATTTGGATTCCCTAAAATAGCCGGCGGGAGGCCGGGCGGCGGTTCCAGCGTTTGAATGACGGCAATATCGTTCTCCGGCTGGGCGGCAACCACCTGTGCGTTCGTGTTTGTGCCATCTGCGAAGATCACCAGGATCTCTGTTGCACCCTCCACAACATGCAAACTGGTGAGAATATCTCCGCTAAAGTCAATAATGACCCCGCTCCCCAACCCCTCGTCCGTTTCCCCGTCCTCTCCCTCGAATGTTGCCTCGATCAATACCAGGGAGGGTTGGATAGTCTGATACACAAGCGATGAAAAGGCGGGTGGAGGGGTTGCGGAAGCCAGGGCTTGTGCGACGGTTTCTTCGACTTCGTTTGTGGTTAATGGCAGAGGGGCAGGGAACATCCGGTTATAAACGGCCAGGGCCAACACCATTGCAAACACCCCCAAAGCGAATGGCACACCCCGCCGTGCCCAGACGCGAAGATGCTGCAAACGCGCTCGCCAGACATCCAAACGTGAGGGAGGCGATTCATCCATTCGATTATTCAATTCCATATTCATCAATTCAGGTTGGTTTATTGGAAGCTCACTTCCGGACAAAAGGATCGGGAAATCCCGATACCCATAAGGATAATGCAAATTCAAGCGTTCTATCTTAGATAAAGATGAAAAAAAGCAATGTCTCAGGTTAAACCCTGGGAATTCAAGACGGGAAGTCCCTCCGTTTTAGCCTGAGCAGATACAGGAAAAGCCAGGTTAATTTTTTGGGGGTAAAATTCCCAAAATGAGTCTTTCTTCTGTATTGTTCACAAAAATCATTCTGCCTCTCCCGCCTGCGCGTACGCTTGTGCGGCCCCGAGTTAGGGCTTTGTTAGAAGAGGCGTACCATTTCCGGTTGACGATGCTCCAGGCTGGGGCAGGTTCTGGGAAGACGACGGAACTGGCAATTTTCGGACGGGAAGGCCACCCCCTCATCTGGTACCAGGTATTCCGGGAGGACAGCGATCCCCTGGTTTTTCTGCTCCAATTGATGTACGCGACCCGCCAGGCGCTGCCCAATCTCCAGGGGCTGCCGATCCTCTTTTTGGAAGCGTGGGACGGTGCACGCGGCCCGTTGCCTTCAATCGAAGTCGCGAACCAGTATATGAACGCGCTCTCCGGGTTGGATACTCACACCCTGTTGGTGCTGGATGATCTCCATTTGATCAGCGAAGCGCCTGAAATCCAGAAAATTCTTGGGAGTCTGATTGACCGCGCTCCGCCCCATTTCCATTTTCTTTTTTCTGCCCGGTTCCGGGCGGAATTTCCCTCGCTCAATCGTTGGCGTTCCCGGGGCGGGGTACTGACCATTGGACAGGGTGAGTTAGCGTTTACCCCGGACGAAATCACTGCCCTGTTCACCGGCCCCTACGGATATGAACTGACCCGCGACGAAGCCAACGCGCTCTACGCCGCTACGGAAGGTTGGGCGATCACGCTACCCCTGATCTGGCAAAGTCTGCGAAGCGGAGCCGCTGCAACCATCGAAGATGCCCTTGCCATGCAGCCTGCCTCCCTTGAAAGCCTGTTTGAAATTCTCGCCGACGAAGTCTTAGCGATGCAGCCCAAAGATGTTCAGGAATTTCTGAAAGCGTCCGCTACCCTCCAGTTGATGACTCCCGAAGCGTGTGACTATTTGCGTGAAACAACAGATAGCGCACAAATGCTCGCCTACCTTCGCCGGGAGGAGCTATTTGTCATCGAAGAGGCAGGGACAGGAACGCGCGACCGTCTGCACTTACGCTACCAACATGTATTCCATCGATTTCTCCGGCAGCGTATTCAGAACGATGTTCAGCGGAAAAAGTGGAATCTCCGGGCAGCCGAATATTTCCAGGCGCAGCGCGACCCCGCGTCGGCCATTTACCATTTGCTAAAGGGCGAAGATGCCATGGGCGCCGCCGAATTGCTCGCCGATTATGGCCGTTTGCTGATTGCGAATGGACGGTTAGAGACTCTGGCCGGGTATCTCGATCAGTTGTCCCCTGAGGTCTTGCACCACTTCCCGGTGCTTCTGACTTATATGGGTGATCTGGCACGGTTGCATAGCCGGTTTCAAGAAGCCCTGGAATGGTACCAGCAAGCAGAGGTTATCTGGCGAGAACGGGGAAACAAAGAGGGGATCGGACGTGCCCTGCGCGGACAGGCGCGCATTTACCTCGATACGGTCAACCCCAAGCGAGCGGAAAAATTGCTGCAAGATGCGCTCCAGATTAGCGATGGAATCGCTGACCGTGAAGCCCAGGCCCGCCTCTACGAACTGCTTGCCGAAAACAAATTGAACAGCGGCAAACCCCAGGAAGCCGAACGCTTGCGTACCCAGGCGGCCGCTTTGCGTCAAGAAGTCCCTGACGAATCCCAACTCCTGTACCGGGTCTTACTCCGCACCGGACGCCTGAACGAAGCGCGGCTAAAACTCGAAGACCAGGCTGAAGCCGAGCGACAGCATCCTGTTCAAACCCCTCGCGCGCACCGGGAAACGCAACTCCTCCTCTCCATTATTTATGCTTTTTTTGGGGAGCCGAATCTGGCCCTCCAGGCGGCCCTGGAAGGAACTCGTCGAGGGGCCGAACTCGATTCCCCCTGGGTTGCCGCCGTCGGGTATATGCGCCAGGGACACGCGCTCATGTTATTTCCTGGCGATACCCGCACGCAGGAAGCAGCCGGGCAGTTTGAAAAAGCCATTGAACTTAGCCGGACACTTGCCACCCCCCGTCTGCGGATAGAAGCTTGTTGGGGATTGTGTCGTGTTTACGGCTTCCGAGGCGATCTGATGAACGCGCGCGAGGTGGCTACCGAAGGGTTGCAGATCGCCGTTCAGGTGGGAGATGAGTGGATTGCCTCCCTCATCCGGCTGGCGATGGGCGCGAGTCTGATCCTGGCCGGACGGTACGAGGCTGCCCCCGAATGGCTCGACGAGGCCGCGCAGAGTCTAAGGGAGTGCAGTGATCCCTTTGGGGAAGTGGTAGCGCTGTTATGGCGGTGCATGGGCTACTTCCGCCAGGGAAACCATGAGCCATTGGCCCAAATTTTCCCTTCGATGTTAGCGGTTTGCCGGGAAAACAACTATGATTTCCTGTTTACTCGCCCAACCATTCTCGGTCCACCGGATGAACGGATATTGATCCCTTTATTGATCCTGGCCCGGCAAAAGGGATGGGAACCCGCGTATGCCGCGCAGTTGTTGGAGATGCTCGGTTTGCCGGACATTGCTCTTCATCCAGGCTACCAGTTGCGGGTGTTTACGCTGGGGGCATTTCAAGTCTGGCGCGGGCCGCAATCTATCTCCCCGCAAGAATGGGAGCGCAAACAATCCCGCCATTTGTTTCAACTCTTTCTCACTTTCAGAAACCAACCCCTTACCCGTGAGCAAATCCTCGAACATCTCTGGCCGGAAGATGATCCTCAATCGGCGGAACGCAAATTTAAGACGGCATTGAACACCCTGTACCGGGTGTTGGAACCCGCCCGCACTCCCGGAGCCGACTCCGCCTACGTTTTCCGAAACGGAATCTGCTACCAGCTCCGCCCGGAGGCCGATCTCTGGTTGGATGCAGATGAATTCTTGAAAAATCTTCGTCAGGTGGATGGGACACGCCGCAAAGAAGCCGCCACCGCCCCACTGGAACAGGCCGTTTCCCTGTACAAAGGCGAATATCTCCCCGAAGCGCGATATGAAACCTGGGCGGCTGCAGAACGAGAACACCTGGCCGTTCAATACATGCGTGCGGCCGATCAGCTTTGCGAACAGTATCTCGAAAATAACCGGGTTGAAAATGTCATCGCCCTCTGCCAGCAAATTCTTTCTTACGACAATTGTTGGGAACGCGCCTACCGCTACTTAATGACCGCTTACAGCCACCTGGGGGATCACGGACAGATTGCCCGCACGTACAACCGGTGTGTCGAAACCCTGCACAAGGAGTTGGACGTACTCCCTGCCGCGGAGACAGATGAACTGTATTTGCAACTCACGCGCGGGAACCGGTAGGGAAACCAGCCAAAATCCGTAACTGTTCAGGTTAAGAGAGAAGAGTTCCCGAAAAAAAGGTGTGTTTGGGGGTGTACACCCCCAAACACACCTTTTTTTCGGGAATCTCGTTGTTCACACTTTCGTTGACGAATACAGTTGTTATATCAGATTGCTCGACCTTCGAGTAAATTGCGACGAGGATAATGCTTGTAGGGGTTTTCAGGTAGTAATTTATTCGATATCGCCCACTTTTACCGCGTCTTGCATCGCGGTTTGGAATACGAACTCTGAAGAGTGTATATCCTAATTGAGGAATTTGATCGCCTGGGAAATTTCCTGCTTGAAGTTGTTGGATAACCGGATCGATGTCTAGGCGAATATTCCGATATTCTCCAGATAATCCTGTTTCACGCCAATTGTACACGAATTTGCAGACGAATTCTACGATTCGATAGGGTGCCAGTAGGCCGGAAGGGTTTGCACGCGTATGGAGCACCCTCTTACGGGTGCTTTAAACGGGGTGCAAGATAAAGAGTTGTTAACGGACAGGTTTATTGGTTTGGATTTTGTGCGGGAGGGCAAGAGGGGGAATTGGCAAAGGAAAGTGGACATGACAGAGTTATGATCGCTGTATAATGAGCTAATAATCGTGTTATCAAGCTAATACTACATTGAAGGGAATATGTATGGATTACCTGGAACTAATGCTTAAGCTAATTGAAAATGTTTTTGGTAGTAAATTATTCAACCTGGTCATTACGATTCTGTGTCCTCTGGTCGTTATCTATGCTGCCTCTTGGTTGATCCACGGCATCATAAACATTTGGCATCAATTAACCCCCATTTTTTATAATAAAGAGCAAAAACAACTAAACAGGCGCAGAAGACGATTTGTTGATCATATTGAAAGTGAGATTAGACGCATAAATAGGCTAGAAGAATGGAGTGATTACCGATTTACTGAGTTAGAAGCCGAGGTCGAAACACAAGGGAGATATATTAGAAATAGTTTGTTTAATGCTTACACTAAAAAAGGGTAGTAGACACCTCTTGGAGTCCCCCATGACCCTCCCTTCCCTTATCCACAAACGCCGGATGGTCCGCCACTTCACGGACGAACCCGTCCCCCAAGAAACCATCCAGCGCATCCTCGACCTGGCCCGGCGCAACCCCAGCGCGGGGTTCACGCAGGGGCAGGACTTCGTCGTCGTCACCCGGCCCGAAACGAAACAAGCC
>DATDOR010000253.1:0-4025 GCA_035293165.1 Anaerolineales bacterium
GGTTCCCCGCCCGGACGAACACGATACAGTCGTTGATCGGCGAAATCCGTAAAATACACCGTCCCTTGATGGACACAATACGCCCCCCCGCCATATTCGTGGGCGCGCGTCCGAGCGTTGTACGGTGCGGGGTTCACGTCCACAGTTTTCCCATCCGGTGTGTGGCGGACGATCACATTCCGGCCCCTTTCCTTCGGGCGAGATTCGATCCAGTAGGTGTCGTCCCCCTCAAGGAGGACGCTGCCGAGTCCAATCGTATTGGCGACGATCAGATCGGTGGTAATGGGCGATTTCCAGGTTCCGTAAGGGGCGGTCTGAACGGGCATGAGGTTCCTTTATCCTTTGTACACAGAGGGCACAGAGGAGAACAGAGGGACACAGAAGTTTTTAAAATTTTCCGTGTCCTTCTGTGTTTTCCGTGTTTTCTGTGTACCATCTAACTTCGCAATTGCGCGCCGAGTTCACGCTCCAACCGCTGGACGATCCGGTAGCGGACTTTGGCAACATCTTTGTCGGTCAGGGTTTTGTCCGGGGACTGGTAGGTCAGATGGTAAGCCAGGCTCTTGCGGCCCGCGCCAAGTTGGTCACCCCGGTACACATCGAACAGGGTTACATCGGTCACGGTACTGCCACCCGTTTGCCGGATCAGGAATTCTACCTGTACGGCAGGGACATCGTCATTCACCACCAACGCGAGGTCTTCGACGACGGGCGGGTAAACGGGCACGGGTGCAATCTCGTACCGCGTGGGGACGAGTTCGTACAGCACATCCATGTCGATCTTGGCTACCAGGACGGGCGTCTCCGGCAGGTCATACTGCGCGGCAACTTCGGGATGGAGTTCACCCATCGTTCCCAGGCGGCGTTCGCCTGCGACAAGGTGAGCAGTCTTGCCGGGGTGCAGGCTGGGGTGCTTGCCGGGTTCGTAGGAAACGTCCACATGCAACCCGTATAGAAGGGTTTCCAGTATCCCTTTCAGGTCGAAGAAATCCATCGGGGTGGTATCTCCCCCCTGCCATGCCGGGGGGACCCGCGGCCCGGTCAGCGCGATGACCAGGCGGGGGAATTCATCCGGTAACTCTCCCCCCTCGGACGCCAGGAAGATTTCACCGATCTCGAAGATAGCGATCCGTTCACGGATGCGGGTGTTGCGTTCGACGATTTCCAGCACGCTGGCGAGCAGGCTCTGGCGCATGGTGACACGTTCCTGGTTGATCGGGTTGGCGAGGCGCAAATACGGTTTGTCAGACGGGGTCGTGTCCGGGGTCAGGCGACGGGCCTCCGCTTCGGGAGTGGTTACCCGGTAGGTGATCACTTCCTGCAACCCGGCGCGAGCCAGGATATCTCGTACCCGTTCATCAATGTCCAGCGTGGGGTTGCCACGCTGAGGCGGGAGTTCGTCCGCCATCCGGGTTTCAGGGATGTTTTGATAGCCGTAGATGCGGGCGATTTCTTCCATCAGGTCGGACATGCCGGTGGTGCCCGTGCCGATGTCGAGACGGTGATCGGGGGGGGTGGCATGAATCGTAAAACGTGAATCGTGAGACGTGATTTCACATTTGAATTCGAGGGATTCGAGGATACGGGTAATTTCTTCGGGGGAGAGAGCAATGCCAAGCCAGCGTTTGACGTCAGCGGGGGTGATTTCGACAACAGAGTCAACGGGCGGGAGGGGGTAATTGTCCACGAGTCCCTGAGCGACTATGCCGCCGCTCCACTGGCGCATGAGTTCGAGGCCACGCGCAACGCCGCGTTTCGCCATCGCGGGGTGGACGCCTCGGGAGAAGCGGTACGCCGCTTCGGAGGGGAGCTTTTGGGACATGACGGTGCGCCGGGTGTTGATCATGTTCCAGGACGCACCTTCGAGAAGGACATTCTTGGTTGCGGGAGTGACTTCTGACTCGAGACCGCCCATAACGCCTGCCAGGGCGAGGGATCCCGATTCATCACATACGAGAACGGTAAAGTCATCGAGGGTACGTTCGACTTCGTCGAGGGTGGTGAGTTTTTCGCCTTTTTGTGCGAGGCGGGTGTGGATTTTGGGAGCATTGTCACCTACCCGCTTCTTTAGGATGTCATAATCGAAAGCGTGAAGCGGTTCACCCATATCGAGCATGGCGTAGTTTGTGGCGTCGACGATGTTGTTGATGGGACGCTGCCCGGCGAGGCGGAGGCGGCGCTGCACCCAGTATGGGCTGGGCTTGATTTCGATATTTTCGATGAGGCCGAGGACAAAGCGGGGGTTGATTTCTGGGTTAGGGATGTCTACAGAGACGCGGCCTTCGATGGGTGCGCCCTCAGCCAGAATATCATAAGAGGGTTGGCGAAGGGAGTGTCCTGTAATCGCGGCAATTTCGCGGGCAATGCCGAGGATGTTGGCGTTACGGGCGATGTTGGGGGTGATGGCGATGTCGAGGACGGCGTCGCCCATATAGTCTACGAGGGGCGTGCCGGTTGGGGCGTCGTCTTCGAGGAAGATGATGCCCTCATGTTCGTCGGAGATACCGAGTTCTTTTTCGGAACAGGCCATGGAGTAGGATTCGACACCACGAATTTTGGTGCGCTTGAGGCGCGTGAGAACGTGGCCGGGTTGGTGGCCATCGTAGATTTGTGCACCTTCGCGGGCATAGGCGACTTTGATGGGGGTTTCGAGCGGGCCAGTGCCCTTGTACGGGAACAGGTTCAGCGCCCCTGTCAGGACGGTGTGTATCTGATCGCCGTCGTCGAGTTTGCAGAGGACGAGCCGGTCTGCGTTCGGGTGGGGCATGACTTCATGGATCGCACCGACGACAATCTTATCCGGTTCCCAGGAGAAACCGGTGATCTTTGTCTCTTGTCGCCGGACATGTCCGCTGGAGAAGTCAGGATCGGTATGATCAGCCATTGGCAAGCCAACATACCGAATTTCTTCGACTTCTAACCCAGCCATCGTCATTTTGTAAGCGAGTTCTTCGATGGGGATTTGGATGTCAACGTAATCTTTTAACCAGGATAAAGGGACTTTCATGATTTTTCCTAGAGAGTGGAGAGTGGATGATTAGAGAGTGGGGAGCGGAGAGCGGAGAGTGGTTTTACTCGATTGGTGAGGATTCGATGAGGTCAAGGTTGTAGAGAGCATGGGCCTCGCGTATTATCAGGTTTGCGCCAGGTTCATTTTCTCCGCGTTTGCTCTGCTTGAGATATGCAATATAGCCATTGATGAGTCGTACTAATTCCTCGCCTTTTGGTTTACTTCTGCAAAAAGTGTTGGAGAGATGCAGTTAACTTTGTGCGCGAATACTACGTGACTCAAGGATTCTTCTAGTGAACCGCGAGCGATGTAACAAAACCGGATATTGTCTTGATAGTAATAGCGACCATACCCTTCTGCAATATTGGCAGGAACGCTTTGAGAGGCGCGACGTAATTGATCAGTAAGCACCCATTTTTCCTCAGTGGGTAACAGAGGAAGGATATCATGGTGAACAAAAACTGCAAACTTTATTGCCTTTTTCCAAACTTCCAGCCGATTCAAACCTTCAATACTCATACGACTCTCCACTCTCTACTCTCGAATCTCTAAAACTGTTCCAAAAACCTGAAATCATTCGCCCAGAAGTAGCGGATGTCTTCGATTTTGTGGCGGAGCATGGTGATGCGCTCGGGCCCCATGCCAAAGGCAAAGCCTGAATAGAGCGCGGGGTCGTAGCCTCCGTTTTGAAGGACGACGGGGTGAACCATGCCGGAGCCGAGGATTTCCAGCCAGCCGGTGCGTTTGCAGACCGCGCAGCCCGCGCCGCCGCAGACAAAACATTCAATGTCCATTTCCGCGCTGGGTTCGGTGAAGGGGAAGTGGGAGGCGCGAAAGCGGGTGCGGACTTGCTGGCCGAACACGCGCCGGGCGAAGTCGGAAAGGGTGCCTTTCAGGTCGCCGAAGGTGATGCCTTTGCCGACTGCCAGCCCTTCGACCTGGGTGAATTGGAAGTTCGCGCGGGTGGTGATTTGCTCGAAACGGTAGCACATGCCGGGGAGGATGATGCGGACGG
>DATDOR010000254.1:0-4959 GCA_035293165.1 Anaerolineales bacterium
GCACAACCGACGAAAAACGAGGTGGGTTGCCCGATGTCCATCCCGGCGTAATCCGTCCCGGCGTTAAATCTTTGTTTGATCAACTTCACCAATCCAGACGGGACCACGTCATAGTTGTCCGTTGCGTCGGGATAATCGCCAATTGCTGTCGGGTCGCCCATCACGACGAACACATTGCGGACGTTCAAGGCGTGAGCGGCGAGCAAATCCCCCTGAACGCGCAGCAGGTTGCGCCCGCGCGTGGGGAAGTGCAAAACCGTCTCCACCCCCACTTGCTGGTGGATCAGGTTCGCCACCGCCCAGGGACTCATCCGCATCCGCGCCATCGGGCTGTCTGAGACATTGATTACATCAACCCCTGCTTCTTTGAGCGTGCTCGCGGCAGCCAGCACTTTTTTTGTGTTCAATCCGCGCGGGGGCGCCATCTCGACCGTCGTGACGAATTTTTTCTGGGTGAGCTTGTCACACAATTCCGTTGGCTGGTCGGCTGGGGAGACTTCTTCCCGCTCGATGACGGCTATGTGATAACCGTTGGAATCGTAATCGTCAATCGGGGTGTTGAGCGCAACCCACATCGCGTGAATATGCTCAGGCGTGGTTCCACAGCACCCGCCGATGATAGTCGCGCCCGCCCGCCGGAATGCTTGGGCATACTCACCAAAGTACGCCGGGCCAGCGGGGTACATGATCCGTCCCCCGACTTGTTCGGGCAGCCCGGCGTTCGGTTTGATCATCAATTTCACATCGGGAACGGCGTCGTGCATTTGTTTGAGAATCCGCAGGAGTTGGGTTGGCCCGCCAGAGCAGTTGATCCCGATCACGTCCGCGCCTGCCTCGTGCAGGGTTTGGACGACCTCGGCGGGGGCATTGCCCAGCAGGGTACGGTCATCCCGCGTAAACGTCATGGATGCAATGACAGGCGTGTCACTCACCTCGCGCGCGGCCTTTACCCCTTCAATGATCTCATATAAATCGGAAAATGTCTCCAGCAAAAGCACATCTACCCCTGCTCCCTCGCCTCCTCTCGGGACAGGCTCGACGAGTGCAGTGATCTGCTCTCGGAAGGCCTCTCGTGCCTGATCGAGCTGCACCCGCCCGAACGGGATGAGCCGCACCCCCAGGGGGCCAACGTCCCCAGCGAGGTACACGTTTTTGAACGAGGCCAGGATCACGCGCCGGGCGAGGTCCACCCCCGCGCGGTTGATCTCCGCCACACGGTGTTCCAACCCATGACGGGCGAGCCGGTAGCGGTTTGCGCCAAAGGTGTTGGTCAGCACCACTTCCGCCCCCGCATCTATATACGCCCGGTGGATTTCAGCAATCAGGGCGGGGTTCGTCAGATTGAGTTCGTCAAAACACTGGTCGAAGCCGACCCCGCGTGCGTGGATCATCGTCCCCATTGCCCCGTCGAAGAGGAGGGGAGTAGGGGAGGTGAGGCGGGTCAAGAAATTAGGGATTGGGGATGGGTGATTGGCGATTGGTAAATCCATGCTCCAACATCCGTTTTTTGTTTATCCATGTGCTTATCTGAGCAGCGCGTTCTGGGCGGCCTAATTGAATGTATGCATTTATTTCGTATTCGAGAGATAGGACGGGGATTTGGAACGCTTCCCATTCGATCCAACGAATGTAGTAATGATTTGAAGAGCTGCTGCATGTTTATCCAGGATCATTGCGGCGGACCAGCTTTTACTCGTATAAGCATTTCATCAAATGATCCGCGCATGCCGTGAATCGATTCCAGCCACCAGGTTACGCCTGCATCGGCGTACTCGCGGGCCAATGCACCATCATGGGGTGTGGAGACGCCGGTGATTGCGATATCATAGGCGGTTTTTTCTATGCAATATCCAAGGACAGTGGTGACAAGATCGCCCAGCTGTATGGGAGATTTGACCATTTTGGCCGTTTCATCGTCTGCACCGACGATCCATCCATCCCAGCGGGCGGCGCGTCGCAACGCTGGCGGAGATTCGCCACCGATCCATATCGGGATGCGCGGGCGCTGAATGGGAAGGGGGGCAAGGGTGACGTTTTTGACGGTGAAGCAGGCGCCATGAAAATTCACCGGTTCCCCCGACCAAAGCCGGGTAATGACCTCCAAACCTTCGTCAAGGAGAACGGCGCGATCTTTCGCGTTTTCCGATTCGCCAAATGCAGAGAACTCTCCTGGAACACCACCCAACCCTGCACCAAAGATCATCCTCCCTTTGCTAAATATGTCGAGCGTGGCGAGTGTGTTTGCTAAAACTTGTGGACGGCGACGCGGGATAGGAGTAACTGCTGTTCCAAGCAAGATTTTTTCCGTCACACTGGCTGCTGCGGTGAGGATGACCCAGGGGTCGCCCGATGGAACACCCCATGCGAAGGCGAGATGATCCCAAACAAATAAACCTTCCCATCCGGCAGCTTCCGCCGCCTGGGCAAGTTGGGCAACTTTTCGGGGATGACCAAATTCATCTCCAAGCGTGGCGATGTCAATGCCAAATTTCATTTTGAATAGACTAGCTATACTCTCTCACGGCGTGCGTGCCGCCGTTCACGTTGGGGTTTTTTTGGCGCCCCATTCCCGCTGGGGGAGGCGATGACTACAGGTTCGATAGGGGTTGTTCGCAAGGCTTCTGACATGGCTCGGATGTGGTCAACGGAATTCCCGCAACAGCCACCGATAATGGTCGCGCCGAAGTTACGGACGCGGACGGCGTGACAGGCCATTTGTTCAGGCGTGGCGTCATAGTGCGCCTGGCCGTTGACAAGTTTGGGCATTCCCGCGTTAGACTTGGCGACAAGGGGAATGTCCAGCCCAACGGAGGCCATAGCTTGAATGACGCTTTCGATTTCGCGAGGGCCATTGCCGCAGTTTCCGCCGAGGGCGATGGGGTTGTAGTCCCGGATGGCGCGGAGGGCCTGGATGGGGCTGACGCCCATCATGGTGTGGCCGTTGGTGTCAAAGGTCATGGTGATGACGAGGGGAAGGTGGCTGGCTTCGCGCGCGCCTTCGGCAGCGGCGCGGACTTCCTGGAGGTCGCTCATGGTTTCGATCCAGAGGACATCAACACCCCCTTCGGTGAGCGCGGCAGCTTGTTCGGCAAAGGCGGCTTTGACGTCTTCGAAACTCGCTTCGCCGAGGGGGAAGAGAATTTCCCCGCTAGGTCCCATAGAGCCACCGACGGCGACGAGGTCGGGGGCAGCGTCGGCTTCGGCGCGGGCGTTGCGAGCGGCGGCGACGTTGAATTCGTGAACGCGGTCTTGCAGGCCGTGAAGTTTCAGCCGGAAACGCGTGCCCCCGAAGGAGTTGGTAAGGATGATCTGCGAACCCGCTTCGATGAAATCACGGTGCATTTTGCGGACGCGGTCGGGGTGGAGGACGTTCCATTCTTCGGGCGGATTGCCGTGGGAGAGGCCTACACGCATGAGGTTGGTGCCAGTCGCACCATCGGCGAGGAGGTAAGGTTGGGTTTGGAGGAGGGTTTGAAGGGGGTTCATCGTGTCTCCATACTGGTGAAAGTTAGAATTCAAAAAAAAAACGCCTCAGGAAGTGAGGCGACAACATGCGAGGATGCATTCTTCCTCATCTTCCAGGATAAGCAGATTCCTGCCGGAATTGGCACCGTCGTTAGGAATTAATAATTGACAATTCACAATTAATAATTATTCACCGGTTGCCGAGGCATCATCGAGCCGGTCTCTCAGCCTCTCTGGATGAGTTCCAGTTTTTCAATTATTGGGCGTGAGTGTACCACAGGGGAAAGGTTGAGTCAAAGGGGAGGAATAAGATGATTGACCCACGTTTTCGTTTCTCTCCACGAAAGGTTATAATCACCCCCTTGTAAGCAAATACATAATACATCAGCATCCATCCGGTTTTTGTGGACATTCATTATGACGGTCTCCCGGCCTGCTACCAAATTTCTTCAAACGAATTGGCAACCAGCAATTCTGATTGCACTGTTATCGGTTTTCTTTGCGATCAACGTGTTAAGCCTTAACCATCTTGCGCCGACGGCTGATGAAGAAAAGCATTACCTCTATGGCACAAACATCCTCGAACTGAACGCTGACCGGTTTGACGATAGTAAAATGCCTTTTTCCGCGTTGAATGCGCTTCCGAATAAATTAAGCGGGCTTTTTCCAGCAGGGCAACTCCGTACCTTCATGCAGAAATTCTATACCGCACGGCTGGTGACGATTTTATTCTCGATGGGGGTCGCTTATATGGTCTCCCACTGGGCGAAACAACTCTACGGAAGTTACGCCGGGCTGCTGGCGCTTTTTCTCTACACCTGGGACCCCAACATCATCGCCCATTCGATGCTGGTGACGACGGATATTTTCGCGTTGGGGATGATGCTTTTTTCCTTGTATTTCTTCTGGAAATTCTTGAACCAACCTACCTGGAAAAACGGAATTCTTTCGGCTTTTGTGTTAGGACTGAGTCAACTCGCAAAATATACCTGTGTGTTTTTATACCCGTTGTTTCTTCTGTTGGTGATAGTGTTTTTTTTCCAGAAATGGTTCCTGGCGATCAAACAAAGAGAATACCGGAAACTCATCCAACATGTTACCGGAACTATCTTGTATGCCCTGATATTTATCTTGATCAGCATACTTATTATCAATGTCGGTTTTCTCTTTAACCGCACATTTTTACCGCTTCAATCTTACAACTTCTCGTCTGAACTTTTCCAAACTGTCCAGGATAAACTAGCAGGTGTCGGCAATTTACCCGTTCCTGTTCCGTACCCCTATATTGAGGGTCTGGATTTGGTTCGATTTCGTGAGCGGACAGGGTTCGGATTCGGGCGGATGTACCTTTTTGGCGAATTGCGGGAGCACGAAGGATTCAAAGGCTATTACTTCTACGCCACTTTGCTCAAAATGCCTGTTGCCATCCAGATCGTGGTTTTGGCTGCGCTGGTTGCTTATCTACGTAAGTTCAAGGTGAAACCCTTTCTGCAA
>DATDOR010000255.1:0-2738 GCA_035293165.1 Anaerolineales bacterium
AGTAATAAACGGGTATTAACCCCATACAGTGACTCGATGCTCGATTTACTTGAAAACGGTTATCAGGCAAAGCGAAGACCAAGCGGGCATGATATTAGCGACAAGTTTCAAAAAGATAATGGGGGTGCGATTCCGCCCAACTTGATTGCTATTCCGAATACTGAAAGTAATTCATCCTACCTGCGGTACTGCAAAGAAAACAATATTGACCCACATCCTGCTCGCTTTCCTTCTCGTCTCCCCGAGTTTTTTGTGCGTATGTTGACGGATGAAAACGATCTTGTTCTCGATCCCTTTTCGGGGAGTTGTGTCACTGGTGAAGTTTGTGAAGCTTTAAAAAGAAAATGGATTTGTTGTGAGATCATTCCTGAGTATATTGAAGGGGCAAAAGGCAGATTTGATACAACCCAAGAAAATGGAAGTGAGAACGAACCCGATCACTACAAAATTTTCAGTTCTTCAGTATTATGGGATAGTATGGGGACAGGCGAGGATGAAAACTTGCCTGCTGACGGTGGGAAAAGCCGTCCAAAAAACATGTCAAATGGTCATAAGATCGGTTCTACAAAGCAAGATACTGTGAGAAAAATTGGGCAAAAACCCGGTGATACCAAACAGCCTACTCTTTTCGATTAGCGTCTAAATCAATCCAAAGGGGATATCATGCCTCGTCTCTCTACTCCTTTCCTTATAAAATCTATTATTGATGCACTTTCTGAGAGTAATGCTTCAGCAGTTTTAATTTCATCTCCCAATGTAAACCCTCGACGATTTGTCGTACAAGCTGGACAGAATATGTTTGAAATGTGGGTTTATATCTGGACTTTGACTCATGGTGGAGGCGCTGCCAGACCTGTCAGCGAATATCGGATTCAAATCACAGGAATTAAACCGCCTCTTGAGCTCAATCCGTTTGGTCCAACTCTCCTGATTGGTTTTGAACCTAATTTGCAGTGCTTTGCTGGATTTGATTTGAGCAAACATCGGACTTTTTCAACTCGCTCGCCATCCATCCAGATACCGATTACCATTTTGCATAATGCCTTGCAAGATGGCTTTTCATTTATTACAAAAGGCAATGAAGAAATAGCCATCGGGTTTCGCCCGGATCAATTTTTGGCTTACGCTCTGAACTCAGAATTGCTTCACGCACAAGGGACAGATCTTCCAACCGTCAACTTGCTATCACGCGCTGCTTCCTTACAAGAAATTACCCAAGATGAAATCGAGCAAATTCCGGCAGAAAGACAACGTGTCGTTCAAACACTCTCACGCCTTTCACGAGATACCAGTTTCCGCAGGAAAGTGACGACAGCATATGAATATCGTTGCGCTGTAACCCGAATGCAGCTTCGCTTGATTGACGCGGCACATATCCTCCCTGTAGGGATTGAGGGCAGCAATGACGAGGTTGCGAATGGCCTATCCCTATCTCCAACATACCATAGAGCTTATGATCGAGGGTTAATCTACCTGGATGAAGATTTTGTAATGAGGATCAACCGGGAAAAAGAACAAGAATTAATCCATGTCGGCCTGGCGGGGGGATTGCAAGACTTCAAGCAATATCTGGATAGACGAATCCATTTACCTTTGGATTTATCTCAAAGACCAAATATCGAATTTATTCGAGCAGCGAATCATTTTCGGGGAATCGAGTAATCACCACACATGAAACAAGTCCTCCAATCCCTCCGTACTGGCGAAACCACTGTCGCCGACGTCCCTATCCCCACCCCCAAACCGGGCACTGCCCTCGTCCACACTGCGGTCTCGCTCGTCTCCGCGGGAACGGAGCGCATGGTCGTGGATTTTGCCCAAAAATCCCTCGTCGGCAAAGCCCGCTCCCGCCCTGACCTCGTCCGGCAAGTGCTCGACAAAGTCCGCCGCGAGGGGCTGCTCACCACGCTCGACGCCACGTTCAACCGCCTCGGCCAGCCCATGCCGCTCGGCTATTCCTCCGCCGGGACGATTCTCGCGTTGGGGGAGGGGCTGGAGGGGTTCAAAGTTGGGGATCGGGTCGCCTGTGCAGGCGGGGGATATGCCGTCCACGCCGAATATGCGCTTGTCCCGCAAAACCTGCTCGCCCCGCTGCCCGAAGAGGTGGATTTCGAATCCGCCGCGTTCGTCACGCTGGGGGCGATTGCGCTGCACGGTTTTCGATTGGCGGAGGCCCAATTAGGGGAACGGGTGGCGGTGATCGGGTTAGGGGTATTGGGACTGCTTGCGGTAGAAATCGCCCGGGCGGCCGGGTGTGAAGTCTTTGGCGTGGACCTGGACCCCGACCGGGTTCAGCGCGCCACCCGGCTGGGGGCGGTTGCCGTTCCCCGGCAGGACGCGGAAGCGCGCGCGGACGCGTTTTCCAGCGGCCGCGGCGTGGATGCCGTTCTCATCTGCGCGGATACGTCTTCCGATGACCCCGTCCACCTGGCTGGAATGATTGCCCGCGACCGGGCGAGGGTGGTCGCGGTCGGCGCGGTCGGGTTCAACATTCCCCGCAAGCCATATTACGAAAAGGAACTGACGTTTCTCACGTCCCGCTCTTACGGGCCGGGGCGCTACGACCCCGCGTACGAGGAGGGCGGGCAGGATTACCCCATCGGCTACGTGCGCTGGACGGAGGGCCGCAACCTGGAAGCCTTCGTGGACCTGCTGGCGGGCGGCCGGTTGGACGTCCATCCCTTAATCACTCATCGCATCCCCATCGACCGGGCCCCAGCGGCCTACCAACTGATAAC
>DATDOR010000256.1:0-2672 GCA_035293165.1 Anaerolineales bacterium
ATTTGCCGGCCAGCAGAGAAGGAGTCGTGAAGGGCGTCCGCATGAGCGTAAAGTTGGGCGAAAAACTGCTGGATAGTCGCCGCGCCCAGGGCGAACATGAGCGTCTGGTCACGGTAGTAGCCGGAGCGATGATCCCCTTTGCGGAAAGCGTGCGCCACCGCGAGTTGGGGTAATTCTTTCCCATCCCCAAAGATGCCGAATTTTGCTTTGCCCCCCATCACTTCCCGCCGCCCAATGAGGCTGGTCTGGCGGCTTTCCCAGCCGAGGCGATAGTCGTTTAGAATTTGTTCCCGTGTGAGGGGGAAGATTTCCACATCAAAGTCGGAATATTGCGGTTTTCCATTGGTGGCCGAGGAGCTGAGCGCATTTTTTTGTTTTTGAGACATAGGGGATTTCCTGAAGCGTCTTGAGGTGAAGTCCTGAAGTTGAGGGTCGTATTCATAGCCTAATTATACATTACCACTTCATCAATTCTCCCTAACCATGATATGATTTTTACATTCCACAACTCCCCGGAGACTCCCATGCACCCTGACATCAAACGCGAAGAAAAATACGAGCGCAACGGCTGGCCATCCATCAAACGGCCTGACCTTAAGCCCCCCGAAGGTTGGAGCCTCTCCCTCATCACCGCCCACAACCGCATCCGCAACCATCGCCTTTCCCCTGATGGGCAAACGATTGCCTTTATCTGGGACCGTGAAGGCCTCTCGGATGTATACGTTATGCCCGCGACGGGTGGGTGGCCAAGCCGGGTGTCCACCAACCGGGGACTGGTCGCCTTTTGGTCGGACGAAATCCCGCAGTGGTCGCCGGACTCCAACTGGCTAGCTTTTACGATTGACGGACATGTTCACATGGTTCCCCGCGATGGAGGCGTTCCTGAAAAGATCACCGGATTTTCAGAATCTGCGTCCTCCCCTGTTTGGATGCCAGACAGCGCGCATTTGATCATCTCTGTCGAACGAGACGATGCCACACAGCTCCTTCTAACCGACCGGGATGGTTCCTGGCCCCGGCCCCTCGTCACCGATCTTACGGGGGATGCGTGGGATGCCCGGCCTTCTCCTGACGGCAAGTGGGTGGCGTATGTCTGGCGACCGTTTGATGATTTGCAGCGATTGGATATTAAGATATTGGATATTGAAACAGGGCAAATTCGGGAACTTGTGGGAACGCCCAAAATCCGCACGTGGTCGCCGCGCTGGTCGCCGGATGGGAACGTGATCGCTTTTCTGACCGAAGACCCTGACTACAATGAAATCTGGATCATCCGCCCGGATGGGGAAGGTCTCCGGCAACTGACGCATCTCGGACACGACGCCGGGGATCTGGCCTGGTCTCCCGACGGAACGCGGATCGCTTGCTCGGTCAACCGGATCGGATCGTTCGACCTTGCGCTAATTGACACCCAAACCGGCGACCCCACCTACCTCGGCCCAACCGGCGGCTTCCACGCTCGCCCAAACTGGTCGCCTGACGGCAAATTCCTAACCGTCGAGCACGAATCTCCCACTCGACCCCCCGACATCTACCGCATGGATTTGGAGAAAATGTCCGTATCGCAATTGACTTTTTCCAACCTCCCTGCCCTGGCAAGGAACAACCTCGTTACTCCTGAAGTCGCCAGCTACAAGAGTTTTGACGGCCTCGAAATCCCTGCCTTTCTCTATCGCCCGGCCAAACCGAACGGCGCGGCGGTGTTGCATCCACACGGCGGGCCGTCTTCGCAATATGTCATGGAATGGGACATCCTCGCCCAATATTTCCTTGCCAAAGGTTACACCTGGATTGCGCCCAATTATCGCGGCAGCACCGGTTATGGCTTCCAATTTGAACATGCCAACTACGGCGATTGGGGCAAAGGTGATATGCGGGACTGCCTGCACGGCGCGGATTACCTTCGTACCCTCGACTGGATTGACCCCGAACGCATTGCCATCTACGGCGGCAGTTACGGTGGTTACATGACCGCCCTCTGCCTCTCCCGCGACCCGGATTATCTCTTTGCCTGTGGGGTCAGCAAATACGGTGACGCTAACGTGTACAGTTCGTGGGCGCAGAGCAATCGAGATTTGCGTTTGTATACTGAAATTTTTCTCGGCCACCCGGCAAAAAACCGGCAAGTGTACATTGACGGCTCTCCTCTTTATCAGGTCGAAAACGTACGAAAACCCGTCCTGATCCTTCACGGCCTTGACGACGATGTCGTCCCACCTGAAGCTTCCGAAGAATGGGTGGATGCCCTTCGGAAAGCAGGGAAAACTTTCGAGTATAAAACCTACGCCGGCGAACCGCACGGCTTCCTTATGCGGAAGACCCAACTCGACGCTTATGGACGGATGGAGCGGTTTTTGGATTGGTATTTGCAGGTGGGTTGAGAGGGTATAATTTGGACATGTAAGGAGATTGAATTGGAAAATCCCAACCCCGCGCTCGGTGCCCACCTGCAACCTTTTTCTGGCATCACAACCTTTATGCGCCAACCTGCCACCCGTGATTTGAGCAGGGTAGATGTCGCCATAGTCGGTATCCCGTTCGACAGCGGGACAAGTTACCGGAGTGGGACACGGTTTGGACCGCGGAAAATCCGCGAGGCCTCTCTTATGCTCTGGGGACACAACCCGGTTTTGGATGTGTCTCCGCTCGTGAAATTGAATCTGGTAGATTAC
>DATDOR010000257.1:0-4369 GCA_035293165.1 Anaerolineales bacterium
ACTCCCCGCTCATTTCAACGTAATCCCCATGCCAGGTGTGCAGAAAAAGACCACTATTGCCCATCATCCCGGTTCCATTCATCACTCCGTAATTCATCATCCCACCCCCCATCATCCCCTGCCCCATCATCCCATTTTGCATCATCGCGTTCCCATTCATCATCCCACTTCCATAAGCTGTATTGCCGGTCATCATCCTGCCTGGGCCATACCCTGCCATGCCCCAGCCTGTCCGGCCGATCCATAGTCCGGTCAAGACCAGAAACGCTGCCACGACGAGGATGCCAGTGACGATTAAGGTTGTTTTGAGTGTGGTGTTCATTTTGTGCCTCCAAAATTTTTCCCAAAATTGCAGTGATTTTTTATGTTGTTTTCTCTACCATACATCTCTCAAAACCCAGTCAAGGAACGGCGTTCGTGTTGACCAATCCAGTTTTATAACATGCAAGGACGAACGCCGTTCCTGAGTCAGTGTACGGTAGAAAAATGTTGTTTAAAGTATAGTGCGGAGGGATAAAGGCACAGTAAAGCTCGTTTAAAGGTTCTGTAAAGAAAAGAGAGCAGACATCAACTCTCTTCAAGGGATATTTTATCTGATTGTTACCGGCCAGCAAATTGTGTCCCTAACAGGCCATCCAGCAACTGCGTTATCCCGGCATCACTGCCAACGTACAGGACCATGAGCTTCCCGGACCGGTAGAAATGGGGGTTGGGTTTTCATTTGGGTAGCTCCTTTCCGAAAAATGATGGTTGCCAGAATACATCGCTGACGCTGGAAAGCAGAGTGCCCTACGGCGCAAGTCCCCGCGGCCGGCATATTATTGCGGACGCTCTCTATTGGGATTACAGATTGCAGTGCCCCACCAGCAATAGGACGACGACTTCGGAAATTGGGTAAGATATCCAGTCTCGATTTGCTCTATCTGAAAGCCACCTTGCTTGATCAGAGCTGGGATGTCCCGTGTGAGATACAAACCTTGGAACAACCAATGATAAACCGGCTCCAACCGCTTTTGCCAGCGTTGTACGGCCGGATCGGGCGATAACCCAAGTTCAAAGAAAATGAGCTTGCCAGTGGGCCGTAAGACACGACCAAGACCTCGGATAGCGTCCGCGATGCCAGGAATGGTGCATAACGTAAAAGTACTCACCACCGTGTCAACGGTCCCGGTCTGCAATGGGATGTGTTCACCTGGCAGGTCGAGAAATTCGACATTCAGCTTCGTTCGACGCCGTTGCCTTTCGGCGAGGTAAATCATGCCAGGGTTAGGTTCAAGTGCGTAGAGCTTGTTCACCCTTGCCGGATCGTAGTGAAGGAAGTTCGCGCCCGAACCGACCCCAATTTCCAAGACGGTTCCCTGAGCCAGAGGAATGATCTGCCTGCGAATCTTCTGGATGGGCGGCGGATCACCCAACTTATCCACTAAATAAGGATAGATATAATCGTTGTAGAAAGCCATTTTGCGCTCATTTTATTTCTCCTTTTCTGCCACGACCCACCACACTTCCATTTCTCCCTTCCCCTTCACGTTAACCGTGCCTCGTGGTTCACAAACGAATTCATTTTTGATCAACTCATAGGTCGCGCGGGTGATTTGTATGTTGCCGCCCGCGCCATGCGACTCCATCCGGCTGGCCACGTTCACTGCGTCTCCCCACACATCATAGACAAATTTCCGGCGGCCAATCACCCCGCCGATCATTGGGCCGGAATTGATGCCAAACCGGAAATTGACGCGTTGACCGCGTAAAAACGTGTGGGTGGCAATATAAGCGCGCATCTCCAATGCCATGCGGACAAGCGCCTGGGCATGATCCTTGCAGCGGCGCGGGACGCCAGAAGCCACCATGTAGTTATCGCCAATGGTGCGAATCTTTTCTACATCATATTTGTCCAACAGCGAATCAAAAAAGGAAAAAGCCTCGTTGAGCAACTCCACCATTTCGACAGGTACCAACTCCGCCGAAAGGGGCGTGAAGCCAACCATATCCGCAAACAGGACACTGGCTCCATCGTAGTGATCGGCAATCGTACGGTTCTCGTTTTTTAGAATTGCCGCAATTTCTTTGGGTAGAATATTCAACAACAATGCCTCCGATTTCTCTTGAAACATATTCTTCTGTCCGACGAAATAAAAAACCATCAAGAAAACGAGCGAACCCACCCCAAGGAGGTTGATAACAAAGAAGAAAATCACGATCCCCGGCGACAGATGGTTGGCAAAACGCACAAAGGGTTGCAATAACCCGCTGAGGGCAACGAGGCTAAGAAATGCAAGAAACCAGCGTGGAGCGTGGCGATATTCATCGAAGAGCATGGCTCCCAGTGGGGAGATCAGCGCCCACAAAATAACCGCACTGCCATTCACGAATCCACCCAGTGTCACCATCAACAGAAAGGGGAGCAGCAAAATCAGCGTCAGCTGGCTGAAACGGAAAAAGCGATACTGGTGCGTCAACCCAAAGTGGATAACGCTGACCAGCGAAACGATGGAGTAGGAGAGTGGAATCGCTCCCGCCAATGGTTCGTTGAAGAGGATATACATCAAGCCCCACACGGCTCCGGCAACCATGAAGGGAAACGCACATACCACCAGCAGGGATTTTTGAAGCCGGAGGGTATCGTCGTCGTTGGGATCTGAGCCAACGCGGGCTATTCGTTCAAAAATATCCTTGAACCATCGTTTCATTGATTGGTGCGCTTGAAATGGTTTTCGGAGTAAACCTCAAAGTCTTTACCAGGAGCAGCCAACTCAAAAGTTTCCATAAACTCATTCGGGCTGAACACCTGGTACGTTTCTCTAGTCCGCTAAAAGGTGTCCACATATTCATTTTAGTTCTCAACACGGAAATAGCAGGTTCCCTCCCAGGAAGGAACGATCCTCTTAAATCTACTCGAATTTTAGTCCGTATGCAAGCCACTTTTTCCGGCTCTTTGGGATTTGCCGTGGTTGCCTCCCCGCCGATTCCCAAAGAACCCTTTTTCCTCTTTAGCAGAGGCAACATGAAGTTTAAAGGTTCTTTAAAGTCGTCATTGGCACACACTCTATTTTCGGGGGTTCATCCCGAAAACTGTAAACGCCGCAGGAATTGCGCGTTAATCGCCACTACCACTGTGCTGAGTGACATCAACAACGCACCCACCGCTGGAGAAAGCAGGATACCCCACGGGGCCAGCACCCCTGCCGCGAGCGGGATCGCCGCGACATTGTAACCCGTGGCCCAAATCAGATTCTGGATCATCTTTGTGTGTGTCGCCCGGCTCAATTCTATGATGCGCACGACGTGCAGGGGGTTGCTTTTCACCAGGATGATGTCCGCTGCTTCTACTGCGACATCCGTCCCGCTGCCAATGGCGATCCCGATGTTGGCACGGGTCAGTGCGGGCGCGTCATTCACCCCGTCCCCTACCATCGCCACTTTCTTCCCCTCGGCTTGCAGTTCCCGGATTTTCTCGTCCTTGTGTTCCGGCAACACCTCGGCAAACACCCGCGTTATCCCCAATTCTTCTGCAACCGCCTGAGCAACCTGGCGGCTGTCACCGGTTAGCATAGCGATTTCGATCCCCAATTCGTTCAACCGTTGGATGGCCACACGGCTTTCCGGGCGCACTACATCGGCCAGAGCAAATGCGGCGACGACTGAGTTCTCTTGGATGAGATAGACCACCGTTTGTCCTTTCTTGTTCGTCGTGAATGTAAACGCGGCAATCTTTTCCGGCATTTGCGGCGATAACAGGTCCAGCAATCGCGGCCCGCCCACGTACACGGTCTCGTCCCCGACTTTGGCCTTGATCCCGCGCCCCTTCAGGGATTCAAACGACCCGACTGGGGGGGGCGCCACGCCACGAGTATATGCCGCCTCCCGGATACCCCGCGCGATCAGGTGTTCAGAGTCGCCTTCGACCGCGGCCGCCAATCCCAAGGCTTCCTCCTCTCCCATCCCTTCCGCCGCCATACCAACGACACCAAACTCCCCTTTCGTCAACGTCCCCGTTTTGTCGAAGACGATCACGTTCAACTCCCGGGCAGCTTCCAGGGCCAACCGATCCCGCACCAACACCCCGTTCCGCGCCCCCAGCGAGGTGCTGATCGCCACCACCAGCGGCACCGCCAGCCCCAGCGCGTGCGGGCAGGCGATGACCAGCACGGTTACCACCCGTTTGATGATTTCGACAGCCTGCCCTGAGCCTGCCGAAGGGTCGAACCCGGTCGCGATGATCCAGCCGATCGCCGTCAGGACAGCAGCAGCGAGCGCCCCGTAGAAGAGCCAGCCTGCCGCCCGGTCGGCCAGCACCTGAGTGGGAGAGCGGCTGGCCTGGGCTTCGGCGACCAGGCGCATGATCCCGGCCAGGGCAGTCTCATCTCCC